>JAYUQJ010000474.1:0-7683 GCA_043756825.1 Betaproteobacteria bacterium
GAGCCTGCGCTGTCCACGTCATAGCCTTCGCGCACCAGCGTCAACTCGTAAAGCGTGCGCAGATCGGGCTCGTCATCAACGACCAGCAATTTTGGCGCGATTGTCATCGATGGGGCTTCCTGACAGGGGTGGAAACACGGCGCGCCTCAGCCCGGCGCCACAGACCGCAAGGTCACCCAGAACACATTGCGGTGGCGCGCGCCGGGCGGCGCCAGACCGAACTCGATGCTGGCGCCATGGCGCTCGCACAACTCGCGGCAAATGTACAAGCCCAGTCCGCTGCCGCGGCTGCGGGTCGAGAAGAAGGGTTCGAACAGGTGGCGCTCGACATCCGGCGTGATGGCCGGACCGTCACTGGACACGGTCAGGTGCAAGGTGCCCGGCAGCACGCCATTGGCCAGGCGCAGCTTGAGCGCCCCGGCCAGGTCGCTGGCATGGCGGGCGGCATTGTCAAGCAGGTTGACCAGCACCCGGCGCAGGTGGTCAGGGTCGAAGCGCACGGGCAGTGGTCCGAGGGGCAGTTCGATCAGCAGGCGGTCGCGCGCGGCCATCTCGTCCGGCGCTGCGCTCAGCCATTCGTCGCAGACCTGCTGGACCTCGGTCACCGCATCCAGGCGCTCGCCGGCAGCGGTCGTGCCCGGGGCCACCGCCATGACGTCGTCGATGATCCGTTTAAGCCGCCGCACGTTGTCGGCCACGATGTGGGCCAACTGGTGCTGCGGCGGCGCCAAGGCATCTTCCAACATCAGGGCGTTGGCTTGCGCGATGGCCGCCAGCGGGTTGCGCAATTCGTGCGCGATGCCGGCCGACATGCGGCCCATGGCCGCCAGTTTGTCCTGGCGCACACGCGCCTGTACTGCGCGCGAATCCTCCAGAAACAGCACGCAGATGTCCTCGGGCGGGGTGGCGTCATTGGCGCCGATGCCACCGCGCCGGGTGAAGCGGGCCCGCACCTGCAGGGAGCGGGTCTCGCCGTCGCCCACCTCGATGCGCAACTCGCGCGCCAGTGTCGGCCAGGCGCCTTGCAGGTAGGCCGCTCGCAGGGCCTGCACCAGGGGCTGCAGGCCGGCCTGGTCGCCCAGCAGGGCCTGTACCTGCAGGTTCTGCGCTCCCTGGCCCAGCAAGGCCCGCGCGGCCGGGTTGATCGCCCGCACCCGGCCCTGGCGGTCGACCACCAGCACGCCGTCGGCCATCTCCTCGATGACCAGCCGGTTCAGCAGGGTTTGCTGGCGTGCCATCTCCAGGCTGCTGCGAGCGGTGCGCTCCTCGGCGGCCAGGCGCAAGGCCAGCTCGCTGGCCAGCAAGGTGACCAGGAACATGCCCGCCCCGCCCAGGCCCGCCAGTGAAAGGCGTGCCAGCACGTCGCCGCGGTCGGGGTCTTCCAGCGCCACCCCCACCAGCAACAACAGTGCCACCCCGGCAGCCGTGGCCAGGGCCACCCGGCGCTGGGTAAGTACGCCTGACATCAGCACGGGCAGCACCAGCAGAGCGGCGTAGTTGAGCTGGCCGTGCAGGTCGAGCAGGCGCAGTGCCGAAAAGACGAACAGGTCGACGCCGATGGTCCAGGCCCATTGGCGCGGCAGCAGGTGATCGAGCGGCGGCTGGCTGGGCCCGGACTCGTGCAGCAGCCACATCGAAACGGCCTGGCCGGCATACAGCAGGCACAGCGCCAACAGCGGCAGGGGCAGGCGTCCGCCCAGCAGCAGGCCCAGCCAGGGGGCCAGGGCCAAGGCCAAACCCAGCGCGGCACGCGCGGCCACATAGGTCCGCAGGATGCGCGGCAGCGCGGCACCATCGCCCGCCACCATGCGCTGCGCCTCGCGCGCCATGAAGCTGCTGTCGCCCTGCTTGGACGGGTCACGGTCGCCTGGCGATGCCAAGCCGCCACGGGCGCCGATACCGATACCGATGCCGCCCTGCGTCTGCCCGGCGGCGCCCCAGGCGCTGAGCCAGGCTTCGTCCGACGTAGGCCGGGGCAGCGCGCGGCGCTCGGCCCTGCGGCGGTCGTCGCGCCGCCGTTCCCCGCGCAAGTTCATGCTGGGCTGCGCTGCGGCAGGGCCATCAGGGCTGCGGCCCCGGGCCCAGGCGCCGGTGGGTTTCGCTGCAATACAGGCGCGAGCCTTCGGGCACGGCATCCACCGACGCCAGGTGCAGGCCGCAATGGGCGCACTGCACCATCTCCACCGGCCCGGCACCGCCTGGCTGGCCCTTGCCGGGCGCGCTGCCATCGCGGCGCTTGGCGTCGGCCCCGCGCAGGCGCGAGACAAGCATCCACAGCCCCAGCCCCACCACCAACAGAACCAGAAGGTATTTCACGTCATGCCTTGCAAATGAGGGATGTAACGATAGCTGCTGGCGCTCATGCCAGCGGCCGGCCGAGCAAGACCTCGAAGACAAACCGGGAGCCGACATAGGCCAACAGCAGCAGCAGTGCACCGGCATACAGCCAGCGGGTAGCCCGCGGCCCGCGCCATCCCCACCAGGCGCGGCCGGCCAGCAAGGACACGAACACGCCCCAGGCCAGCAATGAGAACACCATCTTGTGATCCCAGCGCCAGGTGGCAAGTGTGACCACGCCCAACAGCAGGGCCCCGGTCAGCACCACGAATCCAGCCTCGACGAAACGGAAGGTCAGGCGCTCCAGGCGCAGCAGAGGCAGGCCCATCGGCCCGGTGGTGTCCCAGCCGGCTGCCGCGGCGCGCCCGCCGGGCAGGCGCATGCGCCGCTCGGCCGCATCCAGCAGGCTGGCATGCAGCACGGCCGCGCCGAACAGGGCATAGGACCCCACGCCCAGCAGCCAGTGCAAGGGTGCCCAGGCATTGGCGGCGGGACGCAGCTCGCCCGGGAAGGCCCAGGCCAGCAAGACCACCGACGCGCCCAGCACCGCCAGCCCGCGGCGCACGGCCGGCAGCGGCACGAAGCGGCTTTCCACGGTATGCACCGCCAATACCAGCCAGACCGACAGCGACAACACCGGCCCGAAGCCCAGCCGCGCGCCGGCCTGGGCCCGGCCCCAACCGCCCACATCCAGCGCCAGCAGGCAGGCATGCAGCAGCCAGCCGGCGCTCAAGGCCCACACCTGGACGCGGCCCGGCCCCTTGCCAGGCCAGGCCGCCAGCAGGTAACTGAGTAAGGCCAGCAAGGCCAGCCCCAGCGCCGCGGCGCCGCTGTCTGCCGGGGGGGCGAACGATAGAATCATCCAGGACAGTGTACTTTCGCAGCCCGCATCCGCACCCCGCGGCCACCGTGCGCCTGCCTCGCCATGGCATCGACTCTCTCAGACCGCCTGTCACGCCTCGTCAAGACGATGCGTGGCCAGGCCCGCATCACCGAAAGCAACGTGGCCGACATGCTGCGCGAGGTGCGCATGGCCTTGCTGGAGGCCGATGTGGCCCTGCCGGTGGTGCGCGACTTCATCGCCCGGGTCAAGGAAAAAGCCCTGGGCACCGAGGTGGTGGGCTCGCTCAACCCCGGCCAGGCGCTGGTGGCGGTGGTGCACAAGGAGCTGGCCGCAACCATGGGCGACGCGGGCCCGCCAGGGTCCGCATCACGGCCCGTTGCCGACCTCAACCTGGCCACCCAGCCGCCGGCGGTGATCCTGATGGCAGGCCTGCAGGGCGCGGGCAAGACCACCACCACCGCCAAGCTGGCCAAGTACCTGATCGAAAAGCGCAAGAAGAAAGTGCTCACCGTCTCGGCCGACGTCTACCGCCCGGCCGCGATCGAGCAGCTCAAGACCGTGACGCGCCAGGCCGGCGCCGAATGGTTCCCGTCCACGGCAGATCAAAAACCGCACGACATCGCGCTGGCCGCGATCGACCACGCACGGCGCCACTACTTCGACGTGCTGCTGGTCGACACCGCCGGCCGCTTGGCCATCGACGAGGCCTTGATGGCCGAGATCCGCGACCTGCATGCCACGCTCAAGCCGATCGAGACCTTGTTCGTGGTGGACGCGATGCAGGGCCAGGACGCGATCAACACCGCCAAGGCCTTCAAGGAGGCGCTGCCGCTCACCGGCATCGTGCTGACCAAGCTGGATGGTGACTCCCGCGGCGGGGCGGCGCTGTCGGTGCGGGCCATCACCGGTGCGCCGATCAAGTTTGCCGGCGTGTCCGAGAAGATCGACGGCCTGGAGGTCTTCGATGCCGAGCGCCATGCCGGCCGGGTGCTGGGCATGGGCGACATCCTGGCCTTGGTGGAGCAGGTGCAGGCCGGGGTGGACCTGGGCGCGGCCCAGGCCCTGGCGGCCAAGGTCAAGTCGGGCGACGCCTTCGATCTGGATGACTTCCTGACCCAGATCTCGCAGATGAAGAACATGGGTGGGCTGTCCGGCCTGATAGACAAGCTGCCGAGCGCGATGACCGCCAAAGCCGGCAATGTCGACATGGACAAGGCCGAGCGCGATGTGCGCCGCATGGAGGGCATCATCCGCTCGATGACGCCGCTGGAGCGCCGCAAGCCCGAACTGCTCAAGGCCAGCCGCAAGCGCCGGGTGGCGGCTGGCGCCGGCGTGCAGGTGCAGGAGGTGAACCGCCTGCTCAACCAGTTCGAGCAGATGCAGGGCATGATGAAAAAGATGAAGGGCGGCGGCCTGATGAAAATGATGAAGCGCATGGGCGGCATGGGCGGCATGAAAGGCCTGATGGGCTGATGGGCTGAGCGCCCGACCGGGCCCGCACTCAGGGCCCGCGCAGCATCATCAGATCGGGCGGCGGCAGCCGCCGGCTGCCCGTTCAGCCGCGCCGCACCGTAAAGGCCAGCGCAACCAGGCCGGCCACCACACAGCCCAGCGTGCCGGGCGCGGGCACCAGCCGGGCGGTGTCCAGGGCCAGCGCATGGCCGGCCTGCAGGTCTTGCGCCGCCGAGCCGTCTTCGCCCAGGCCGTCGAGCAGCGCGCTGGCGGCGCCCGCCACCCAGCGCCCCGCCAGCGACCGTGCGCCATCGGCGCTCAATACCGACACATTGCCGCAGACATCCGGCACGATGACCCGGTGGGCCCGGCCCTGGGCATCCCGCACCTCGTAAAAGTCGGCAGGCTCGGCATGGCCCGGCGCAAAATTCACGCGTGAATCCAGGCACATCGACAGGCCGAAACTCAAGGTCAGGCCGCGCGGGCTGAATTCCCGGCCGTCGGCCACGGTGCGCAGGCCCTCGCGGCGGATCTCTACCCGGTCGCTGACCTCGCGGTTGCGGATACGCCGGGCCAGCGCCGGCACCAGCTCGGCCGGCACGCGGCCAGCCGTCAAGGCCTGCTCGGGCGTGCCGGTGTAGGGCGTGCGGCCTGGCTGGCCCCAGATGCAGTGCTGGCGCAGCGCCAGTGGCTGATCCTGCGGGGCGGCGGCGGGGGCGTCCGGCGTCCAGACCGCAGCCTGCACCCCGGGCACAGGGTCGCCCTCGAAATGCTGCCCGGGCGCCAGGCGATGCAGGCCCCCGGGATGGACCAGGCGGTCCACCGGCGCCCAACCCGAACGGAGCACCAGCCAGGCAATTCCGGTGGCAAACACCAGGCCCAGGACCAAGGCCAAGGCCGACAGCACCAGCGCACGCAGCCCTGCAGCGGCCCGCAGTGCCTGCGCCGCCCTGGCCCGGGCGCCAGCGCGGCGCGGTGCCAGCAGGCCATTGAAGCCGCAGACCGCCGATCGGCAGCGAAAGCGCCGGGTCGCAGAAGGGTCGGCCCCGGCCCTCTCGGCCAGTTGTCGGCGCACCCGCACCAGCGCGGCGCCGCAGGTCGGGCAGGGCATTCGGGATGCGGAACGATGGGGCACGGGGCGGTCGGCAGCGGTGCAGGCGCCAGGCACGGCTTGCCTGGGGTCGCACCCCGGTTATCGGCTGCTGCGGGCCGGGCCCAAGGCAATCGTTCACGGACCGGCCGGGCAGTCTGGGCGGAAGGCTTCGGCGCCAGCGATGATCGGCCTGTGCCCGATTGCACCACCCCCGTTCTGGTCCTGAACCGCTGTCGCCTCCAAGTCAGGCAGGCGCGGCGGCGCGGCCGGCTGCTGGCCTGCACGGCGGCGGTGCTGGCGTCTGCTGCGGCAGGCCAGGCGCCCGTCGAGCCCAGGCCGGCGCAGCCGCTGTTGCCGTCGGCCGAACAATTCGGCGATGAGGTACTGCGGTTGATCAACCAGCTGCGCCAACCTCTGGGCCTGCCGCTGTTGCACCCCGACCCGGCACTGGCCCGGATTGCGGCTGCCCGCAGCCAGGAGATGGCGCTGGCCGGCCGGCTGAGCCATACCGGCTTCACAGCCGCTTTTCAGGCCTCGGGCCGGCAGGCCTGCGTGGAGAACCTGGCCTTTGGCTACCGCCAGCCTGCCGCCCTGGTGGCGGCCTGGCAGGCCTCAAGCTCGCACCAGCGCAACCTGGTGGCGCCCGGCCTGCATCAGGCGGGCGTTGTGCTGCAGGCCGGCTATGCCACCCTGTTTGCCTGCCGTTGAATCAGGCCGCCTTGCCACCGGCATTGGCGCTCGCCCATGCCGGGGCCGGCACCCTCTCAGAGACTGAGAGGATTTCGAGCGTGACCGAGCAACACCACAAAACGTGCTCGATCTAGACGCAAAGCGCAGCCATAGCCCGGGCTATGGCGAGCATTTGCAACGACGAGCGGGTGCGTTTTGGGGAGGTGAGCGGGCATGATCGAGAAACTCTCAGTCTCTCAGCCCGGGCTCGCGCGGGCTTGTTTAGCGTTGCCTTGGCTTGCGCAGTGTGCCCGTGACGACGAGCGCTGCGGCCATGCGCCTGGCGGACGCCCTGCAGGTCGAGGCCGCCGTTGCCGGCGGCGCAAGCCACCGCGCGCGGCCAGACCTTGGGGCTTGCTGATGGCCTGCCGGCTGCGGAGGCCGCCGCCATCGGTGTTCGGCTTGCAGCGCGTGCGCGGCGTGTCGGCACCCTGCGCCCAGTCTCAGGGGAAGTTGCTATGGGTGTCGGGCCCAATCACAAGGTGCGATGCCCCTTGGCCCGCCGTGCTGGCTGGCGCCACCAGCCGCAGCAGCCGGAATCGGCAACGTTGACACCATCGGGTGGCAGCGCCCGCAGCTTGGGCCGCGCCCGCTCCGCCTCGGGCCGGGACAGCCACCCCGGCCTTGAACCGGCGGGCGTGCGGCCGTCAGTGCGCTGGACGACCGGGCTGAATCATGGAGCGCTCCGCTGCGGCTGGAGCGCCAGGCCAGGCTGGCCGCCGCCAGGCGGGCAGCCCACAGGTGACTGGCGGGCTGCGGGCCGGGCCGGTTTGACTGCTCAGCCCAGACGCCGCCGGCGCGCCACGCCGGCCACCAGCACCAGGCCCATGGCCATCAGGCCGTAGGTGGCCGGCTCGGGCACGGCGGCCATGACCAGGTTGCCGCGAATCTCGCCGCCGCCGTTCATGGAAGTGTGCACATTGATGTAGAGCCGTCCGTCGAGCAGGGCGTCTTTCTGGATCCCCGTTAGTTGCACAGTGCCGCTGAAGCCACCGTTAGTGGCGTTGGCGGTCCAGCCGGGCAGGATGCTGAGGACGAGCATCACGCCTGCGTTCTCCAGAAAGGAGCCGGTGAGGGGGGAGGAGGCCGCCGTCGGGCCATGGATATGCCCGCCCGTGGTATTGCCCGTGAGGTTGGTGAAACCCTGGCCAATGCCCCAGCCGATGTTGATCGTCAACAGGGGGTTCGGCCCGCTCTGGTCCAGGCTGATGCCGGCGCCAACCTCACC
>JAYUQJ010000475.1:0-2866 GCA_043756825.1 Betaproteobacteria bacterium
CCAATATGCGTGCAACGATTGAAATCGACTCGACTTTGACCGACCGTTACCAGACCACGGTGCCGGAGCCTGTGCGCCGCGCTCTGCGCTTGGGCAAGCGAGACAAGATTCACTACAGCATCCAGCCCAATGGTGCAGTTCTGATCACGCGCACAACGCCTTCCCCGGATCGCGACCCTGTATTGGCTGGCTTTCTGAGTTTTCTGGCACGCGATATAGCGGCGCACCCGGAGCGTGTGCAGGTGCTTGACGCCGGCCTGGTGGGCCGCATTCGAGCGTTGGTCGGCGATATGGAGGTGGATCTTGATGCACCTTTATCGGCAGACAACGAATGACGCAAGCTGCCAACCTGCCGGTGGTCATCAACGGCTGGACGGTGTTTGCTCATCCGCTGTTTTTGGATCAACTGGAAGCCACCATGGAGCAGGTAGAGGCACTTCGCTTGAAGGCCCCGGCAGGTTTTAGACAAAAAAATGCTTCAAAGCGACTGGCAGCGATTTCCAGATTGGCGTTTGAAGTGATTCCGCAAGACCCTGAGCGTACCGAATATCGTCAGGGCAAGACCTTGGGAGAAGACCATAAGCACTGGTTCAGAGCCAAATTTTTTCAGCAGTATCGGCTGTTCTTTCGCTATCACGCAGCAAGCAAAATCATCATTTACGCCTGGGTGAATGACGACGATACCAAGCGCGCCTTTGAGAGTGGTGAAGATGCCTACCGTGTGTTTCGCAGGATGCTGGAGAGCGGTCATCCGCCAGATGACTGGAACGCATTGCTCGCCGAGGCAACCCGTGACGGCCAGCGCTTGCAGCAGGCCATGACGGGAGGACCTTTGGCTTCGCTATGAGGGGCTTTCGCCATTGCCAGGCGGGCGATCAGCACGATGTAGCGAAGGTGCTCAAGGACACCACCCGGCTGGATGTAGCTGGCATGAAGGCGCTGCTGCTCAAGCTCGACTTCATGCAGCGTATTGCACGGGGCGAACACGCGGTGGCCGAGGATTGAGCAGCGGCTGAACGCGATGACGAATCGGGGTCCGTCATTGCGAGCGCAGCGTGGCAATCAGACCTTTCTGGTCTCCGATGGCGAAGACGTTTCCACTACGGAGCTGTTGCGCCGCATGGGCCAAGCCATGAACCGCCCGGCGCGTTTGATTCCTGTGCCGGTCAGTTGGCTGAAATTGGCGGCGGCGATGGTGGGCACGCAGGATGTGGCGCAGCGCCTGTGCGGGTCTTTGCAAGTGGATATTGAAAAAACCCGGCGTTTGCTGGGCTGGACGCCGCCGCTGTCGCTGGATGAGGGCTTGCGACGGACGGCGGCTGGGCTATGAAAGCAAGCGCACAGAAAGCACGTAAGGGATAAAGATCCTCGGTCAACACCGACACATCAACTGATGTCCCGCCGGGTGTCGTATTGAGGGATGGATTGCCTACTCGTCCGTTAGCGCCGATCCAATTTTGACCCATGTGCCGGAATACCACTGACCTGTGCCTCGGCCTTCTGATCCTAAATCCGGCAGTTACCCGGCCATCGCAAGCCGATCTGGCGGGTGCCAAGGCGGCAGCGGACGGGTGATTTTCGCCACCACGTAGTCCAGGAACGTCTTCCAGCGGTCTGTCAGAGAGAACTGCTCCGCAACCGCCCTGACATGACTCAAGGCCGCGCGGATATTGGCGATGAGCGCGATCAGCTTGTCTTTTGCGGCGTGCATTGGCGTGAGATACAGCGTTGTCTGTCCGGCATGTTTGACCGCTCGACCGACACCGGCGAGCAACAGTGCTCGACTCGTGATGGCCTCCATCCTGAGGCCCGGTTTGGCTGCCCGGCAATACCATGACCACCAGTTGTAGACAAGCGCCACGGATCTGGCACTCGTCTGGCAACGCTCAATGTCCTGGGTCGTGAAGCCGCCCCAGCCCCACTGGTTCTTCAGCTCATCAAAGCCATTCTCACAATCAGCCCGGTCACGGTACAGCTGGCCAAACACCTCCAGCGCATAGGCGCTGCTTGTCACCAAGACCGCATACTCCCAGGCCTGCACGTCTTTGTCAGGCATCAACAGCTCAATTTGCTCGTTGTCAGTCTTGCGGCTCAAGGCCAAGTCAGTCTTGACCGCCCTGCGCAAGATGACCACCCGGCGCGATTTGTCCCAGCCTGAGAGTTTGAGCGTGTCCTCTACAGCGCTCCAGCCCTGATCGCTCGGGCCTGGCGTGCTCCAGTCATCCCGGGTGAATTGGCGGGCGAACAATTTCTTGACCCCTGCCGTCTGGCGCAGCTTGAACAGGTACGGCTGGCCGCGCGATTCCAGCTCGGCAATAAAGGGCTCGTTGCCAAAGCCGCAATCCCCCCGAACCAGGGCTGGGCATTGCTCAGGCTCAAGTTTGTCCAGTACGCCCATCAAGCCAGGTCGTGCTTTGCCTGCGCTGTGCTCTTTGCCAGGGGAGACAACAACGTCGAGCACCAAGCGCAGGTTGCCCACCCAGTAGGTGTGCAGCGCGTGACTGGGTCTGCCCGGCTTGTGGGGGTTGTAGCTGACTTGGGCGCCTTCTTGCTTGCCATACAAAGGCTTGATGGTGGTGTCGATGTCCAGAATCCACGGGGTGTTCAATGCGGCTTGCACGCTGCCCAGGAGTTGGGGCGCAAGCCAGGCTTTACTTTGCTCGGCGCTCATGCGCGATAGTGCGCGCCGTAGCGCGTCTTCGCTGATGATTTTTTCCATCCCCAGAATCTGCGGGCTCACCGCGTCGCCTCGCAGACCGGTGATGTGAGCGTAGCGGTTGTGCCCTGCCAGTATCGCCAGCAGCCATGTTCCCAGTACATCGCGCTTGCTGTGGGCGTTGGGACTGGTGTAGCTCAAGGGGCAGCT
>JAYUQJ010000476.1:0-2859 GCA_043756825.1 Betaproteobacteria bacterium
CCATGCCACTGGGCATGGCTGCGGTTTGCGCCTAGCCACAGCGGCAAATCCATCGGTTTTCTTAAGTCGCTCACAGCATCGAACACTGCACTAGCGCCGCAGCGCGCTTGGCTCACCGGACGGCCGCATCCTGGGCCCGCGCCGGCCCTTCCCCCAGCAGGCGACGCAAGGCATCCCATGGTGAACCGAGAGAACTTCAGTTTCAGCGACCTCGAGCGCTGGCTCAACGAGCAGCGCGTGACCGAGATCGAATGCCTGGTGCCCGACCTGACCGGCGTGGCCCGCGGCAAGATCCTGCCGCGCGAGAAATTCACCGAGGACCGCGGCATGCGCCTGCCCGAGGCCGTGGTGGCGATGGGCGTGACCGGTGAGTTCCCCACCGCCGGTCCCTACTACGATGTGATCAGCCCGACCGACAAGGACATGCACCTGCAGCCCGACCCCACCACCGCGCGCATCGTGCCGTGGGCGACGGACCCCACGGCCCAGGTCATCCACGACTGCTACGACAAGCACGGCCAGCTGGTGCCGTTTGCGCCGCGCGCGGTGCTGCGCCGGGTCTGCGAGCGCTATGCCGCCAAGGGCTGGAAGCCGGTGGTGGCGCCCGAGCTGGAGTTCTACCTGGTGGCGCGCAACACCGACCCCGACATGCCGCTCAAGCCGCCGATCGGCCGCAGTGGGCGGGCCGAGACCTCGCGCCAGGCCTACTCGATCGATGCGGTCAATGAGTTCGACCCTTTGTTCGAGGATGTCTACGCCTACTGCGCACAGATGGGGCTGAATGTCGACACCCTGATCCACGAGGTGGGTGCCGGACAGATGGAGATCAACTTCTTCCATGGCCAACCGCTGGGGCTGGCCGACGAGGTGTTTCTGTTCAAGCGCACGGTCCGCGAGGCGGCATTGCGCCACGACATGTTCGCCACCTTCATGGCCAAGCCGATCGCCGGCGAGCCGGGCAGTGCGATGCATGTGCACCAGAGCGTGGTCGACAGCGCCACGGGCCTGAACATCTTCAGCCTGCCCGACGGCAGCCCCAGCCCCGAGTTCTACTGGTTCATCGGCGGCCTGCAGCGCTACATCCCGGCGGCTATGGCGCTTTTCGCGCCCTATGTCAACAGCTACCGCCGGCTGGTGCGCGGCGTGGCCGCCCCGATCAACATCCAGTGGGGATGCGACAACCGCACCGTGGGCATCCGCAGCCCGCTGGCGTCGGCCCAGGCGCGGCGGGTGGAGAACCGGGTGATCGGTGCCGACGCCAACCCCTATGTGGCCCTGGCCGCCACCCTGGCCTGCGGGCTGATGGGTATCGAAAAGCGCATCGAGCCCACGCCAGAGTGCAAGGGCGACGCCTACCTGGGCGATTTCCAGCTGCCGCGCAGCCTGGGCGAGGCGCTGGCCCTGCTGCGCGCCGAGACCGATCTGCACGAGGCCCTGGGCGCAGCCTTCATCACCGTCTACACCGAGGTCAAGGAAATCGAATACGCCGAGTTCATGAAAGTGATCTCGCCCTGGGAACGTGAACACCTGCTGCTGCATGTCTGAAGGAAAGCACCGTGAGCCCTGTTGACGCCCCCCGCAGCACCGCCAGCTGGCAAGCCGCCGACGCGGCCCACTTCCTGCATCCCTTCACCGATTTCCAGGCCCTGGCCGCCAAGGGCTCGCGCATCATCACCCGGGCCGAGGGCATCTACCTCTGGGACAGCGAGGGCCAGCGGATCCTGGACGCCATGTCCGGGCTGTGGTGCGTCAATGTCGGCTATGGCCAGGCCGCGCTGGTCGACGCCGCCGCGCGGCAGATGCGCGAACTGCCTTTCTACAACGCTTTTTTCCAGACCGCGACCAAGCCCGCCATCGCACTGGCCGAGCTGCTGGCTGAGGTGACGCCGCCCCAGTTTGCGCATGTGTTCTTCACCAACTCGGGGTCGGAGGGCAACGACACCGTGGTGCGCATGGTGCGCCGCTACTGGGATCTGCTGGGCCAGCCGCAGCGCCAGGTGATCATCAGCCGCCACAACGCCTACCACGGCAGCACCATGGCCGGCGCCTCGCTCGGCGGCATGAGCGGCATGCATGCCCAGGGCGGGCTGCCCATCCCCGGCATCAGCCATATCGGCCAACCCTACTGGATCGAGCATGGGCAGGGCCTGGACCGCCAGGCCTTCGGCCTGCGGGCGGCCGGCTGGCTGGAGGCCCGGATTCTTGAAATCGGCGCCGAGAATGTGGCCGCCTTCATCGGCGAGCCGGTGCAGGGCGCTGGCGGCGTGATCATCCCGCCGGCCAGCTACTGGCCCGAGATCCAGCGCATCTGCGACCGCCACGGCATTCTGCTGGTGTCCGACGAGGTGATCTGCGGCTTCGGCCGCACCGGGCAGTGGTTCGGCTGCGAGACCATGGGCTTCCAGCCCGACCTGATGACCTTCGCCAAGGGCGTGACCAGTGGCTATGTGCCGCTGGGCGGGGTGATGGTGGGCGAGCGCGTGGCCCGGGTGTTGATCGACCAGGGCGGCGAGTTCGAGCACGGCTACACCTACTCGGGCCACCCGGTGGCCTGCGCGGTGGCGCTGGCCAATATCGGGTTGATCCGCGAGCTCGGGCTGGTCGAGCATGTGCGCTGCGATGTGGGCCCCTACCTGGCGCAGGGTTTTGCGGCCCTGGGCGAGCACCCGCTGGTGGGCGAGGCCGAAACCTGCGGCCTGATGGGCGCGCTCTTGCTGGTCAAGGACAAGGCCAGCCTGGCGCCTTTCGCGCCTGAAATCGGCATCGGCATGGTCTGCCGCGCCCACTGCTTTGCCAACGGCCTGGTGATGCGCGCGGTCGGCAGCCGCATGATCATCGCGCCGCCGCTGGTGATCGACC
>JAYUQJ010000477.1:0-2854 GCA_043756825.1 Betaproteobacteria bacterium
GCTTCATGATTTGGTGGCCTCGGCCTTCGCGCCAGTGGCGCCGCCCGATGGTTTGCCGTAGGCGGTGCCCCAGCCCCACACCTCGCTGCCTTTGCCACGGGTCAGAACCCGGGTACGGAAGATGTCAGCCACCACGTCACCGTCACCGCCGAGCAGGGCCTTGGTGCTGCACATCTCGGCGCAGGCCGGCAGCTTGCCTTCGGCCAGGCGGTTGCGGCCGTACTTCTCGTACTCGGCCGCACTGCCATTGGTCTCGGGGCCACCAGCACAGAAGGTGCACTTGTCCATCTTGCCGCGCAGGCCGAAAGTGCCATTGGTCGGGAACTGTGGCGCACCGAAGGGGCAGGCATAGCTGCAGTAGCCACAGCCGATGCAGACATCCTTGTCGTGCAGCACCACGCCTTCGTCGGTGCGGTAGAAGCAGTCCACCGGGCAGACGGCCATGCAGGGCGCATCGCTGCAGTGCATGCAGGCCACCGAGATGCTTTTCTCGCCGGGAATGCCGTCGTTGAGCGTGACCACCCGGCGCCGGTTGACGCCCCAGGGCACGTCATGCTCGGCCTTGCAAGCGGTGACGCAGCCGTTGCACTCGATGCAGCGCTCGGAATCACAAATGAATTTCATGCGTGCCATGTTGTGCTCCTTATGCCCGCTCGATCTGGCAGACCGTGGTCTTGGTTTCTTGCATCATCGTCACGCTGTCGTAGCCATAGCTGGTGGCGGTGTTCACTGCCTCGCCCCGGATCACCGGCGCAGCGCCCTGCGGGTAGTAGGGCGCCAGGTCCACGCCACCCCAACGGCCAGAGAAGTGGAAGGGCAGGAAGACCGTCTCGGCATTCACCCGCTCAGTCACCTGGGCCTTGACCTTGATGCCCTTGAACTCGGGCACGGCCAGCATCGGCGGGGTCTTGACCCAGACATCCTCGCCGTTGCGGATACCGCGGTCGTTGGCGGTCTTGGGGTTGATCTCGACAAACATTTCCTGCTGCAACTCGGCCAGCCAGGGGTTGGACCGGGTCTCCTCGCCGCCGCCTTCGTATTCCACCAGGCGACCGCTGGTCATGATCAGCGGGAAGGTCTTGCCTATGTCCTTGTTTTTCTCCTGCACACTCTTGAACAGGGTTGGCAGGCGCCAGAAGGCCTTCTTGTCGTCGTGCGTGGGGTACTTGGCGACCAGGTCGGCGCGATTGCTGTACAGAGGCTCGCGGTGCTGGGGGATCGGGTCGGGGAAGTTCCAGACGATGGCCCGCGCCTTGGCATTGCCGAAGGGGTGGCAGCCGTGCACCTTCATGGCCACGCGGATGATGCCGCCAGACGAATCGGTCTTCCAGTTCTTGCCCTCGGCAGCCTTCTGCTCGGCCTCGGTCAGGTCGCCCCACCAGCCCAGTTTCTTGAGCAGCAGGTGGTCGAATTCGGGGTAGCCGGTGGTCAGGTCGGCACCCAGGCTGTGCGAGCCGTCAGCCGCCAGCAGCGAGACACCGTCGCGCTCGACCCCGAAGTTGGCGCGGAAGTTGCCCCCGCCGTCCATCACGTGCTTGCTGGTGTCGTAGAGATTGGGCGAGCCCGGGTGCTTCATCTCGGGCGTGCCCCAGCAGGGCCAAGGCAGCCCGAAGTAATCGCCATCGAGCGAGTAGCCGGTCTCCTTGTCGATGCCCCCGTTGGCGCGCAATGTCTTGACGTCGAAGACGTTCATGTTGCGCATGTGGGCCTTGATGCGCTCGGGGCTGTGGCCGGAGTAGCCGATGGTCCAGACGCTCCGGTTGATCTCGCGCAGTATCGACTCGGTCTCGGGCTCCATGCCGCCCTTGCCTTGAACCATCTTGTAGTTCTTGACCAGTTCCTTGTCGAAGCCCAGTTTCTGCGCGAACTGGTACATGATCATGTGGTCGGTGCGGCTCTCCCACAGCGGGTCGATCACCTTCTCGCGCCACTGGATCGACCGGTTGGAGGCGGTCACCGACCCGGTAGTCTCAAACTGCGTGGAGGCCGGCAGCAGGTAGACGGCGCGGTTCTTGTTCTGGTCCTCGGGCTTGCCGGGCATCGCCGCCATGGCTGCGCTGGCCGACGGGAAGGGATCGATCACGACCAGCAGGTCGAGCTTGTCCATCGCCTTCTTCATCTCCAGGCCGCGGCTTTGCGAGTTCGGTGCATGGCCCCAGAAGAACAGGCCGCGCAGGTTGCTTTCCTGGTCGATCAGTTCGTTCTTCTCCAGCACGCCGTCGATCCAGCGTGACACCGTCATGCCGGGCTTGCCCATCATGCCGGGCGCGTACTGTTTCTTGATCCACTCGAAGTCGACGCCCCAGGCCTTGGCGAAGTGCTTCCACGAGCCCTCGACCAGGCCGTAATAGCCCGGCAGGCTGTCAGGGTTGGGGCCGACATCGGTAGCGCCCTGGACGTTGTCGTGGCCGCGGAAGATATTGGTGCCGCCGCCGCTCTTGCCCACATTGCCCAGCGCCAATTGCAGCAGGCAGGACGCGCGCACGATGGCATTGCCGATGCTGTGCTGGGTCTGGCCCATGCACCAGACGATGGTGCTGGGGCGATTCTCGGCCATGATCCTGGCCACCTTCAGGCAGGTGGCCTCGTCGACGCCGCAGGCCTCTTCAACCTTGTCGGGTGTCCATTTGCTGAGGCATTCCTCGCGGACCTTGTCCATGCCGTAGACCCGGTCCTCGATGTACTTCTTGTCTTCCCAGCCGTTCTTGAAGATGTGGTGCATCACACCGAACAGGAAGGGAATGTCTGAGCCCGACCGGATGCGCACAAAGTCGTCGGCCTTGGCGGCGGTGCGGGTGAAGCGCGGATCGACCACGATCACCTTGCAGCCGGCTTCCTTGGCATGCAGCATGTG
>JAYUQJ010000478.1:0-7625 GCA_043756825.1 Betaproteobacteria bacterium
ATCGAGACGATGCCCTCGGCGGCCAGCCAATCGGCAAAGTCAGGATGGTCGCTGGGGCCCTGGCCGCAGATGCCGATGTATTTGCCGGTGGCGCGACAGGCGGCAATCGCCCGGCTGATCAAGGCCTTGACCGCCGGGTCGCGCTCGTCGAAATCCTCGGCCAGCTGCACCAGCCCGGAATCCCGGTCCAGGCCCAGGGTGAGCTGGGTCAGGTCATTCGAGCCTATCGACATGCCGTCGAAATGCTGCAGGAACTGGTCCGCCAGGATGGCATTGCTGGGCACCTCGCACATCATGATCAGGCGCAGTCCGTTCTGGCCGCGCGCCAGGCCGCGCTCGGCCAGCATCGCATTCACCCGCTCGGCCTGGCGCACGGTGCGCACGAAGGGCACCATGATCTCGACATTGCTCAGGCCCATGTCATTGCGCACCCGCTTGAGGGCCTCGCACTCCATCGCGAACGCATCGGCAAACTCACCGCTGATATAGCGCGACGCACCGCGAAATCCCAGCATGGGGTTTTCTTCGTCGGGCTCGTAGCGCGACCCGCCGATGAGCTTGCGGTACTCATTGGATTTGAAATCGGACAGGCGCACGATCACCGGCTTGGGCCAGAAAGCGGCGGCGATGGTGGCCACGCCCTCGGCCAGCTTGTCGACATAGAAGGCGCGTGGCGACGCATGGCCGCGGGCCACGGATTCAACTGCATTCTTCAGGTCAGGGTCGATATTGGGGTAGTCGAGGATGGCCTTGGGGTGGACCCCGATATTGGTATTGATGATGAACTCCAACCGCGCCAGGCCGACGCCGGAATTGGGGATCTGGGCAAAGTCGAAAGCCAGCGTGGGGTTGCCCACGTTCATCATGATCTTGACCGGGCAATAGGGCATTTCGCCGCGCTGCGACTCGGTGATCTCGGTCTCGAGCAGGCCGTCGTAGATGGTGCCGGTGTCACCTTCGCTGCAGACCACCGTGACCAGGGCGCCGTCCACCAGCGTCTCGGTGGCGTTGCCGCAACCCACCACCGCCGGAATGCCCAGCTCGCGGGCAATGATCGCGGCATGGCAGGTGCGGCCACCGCGGTTGGTGACAATCGCCGAAGCCCGCTTCATCACCGGCTCCCAGTTCGGGTCGGTCATGTCGGTGACCAGCACATCGCCCGGCAGCACCCGGTCCATTTCCGAAATGTGGCTGACCAGCCTGACCGGCCCGGTGCCGATGCGCTGGCCGATGGCCCGGCCTTCGGCCAGCACGGCGCTGCGCCGCAGCGGGTCGCCCTTGAGCTTGTAGCGATGCTCGACCTGGTTGCCCGATTGGCTTTTTACCGTCTCAGGCCTGGCCTGCAGGATGTAGAGCCGGCCGTCTTCGCCGTCCTTGCCCCATTCGATGTCCATGGGGCGGCCGTAGTGCTTCTCGATGATCAGCGCGTAGCGCGCCAGCTCGGTCACTTCGGCGTCGTTCAGGGCATAGCGGTTGCGCTGCTCGGGTGGGGTGTCCACGGTGCGGACCAGCCGGCCGGTGGCCTGGCGCTCTTGACTGGAGGTGAACTCCATGCGGATCAACTTGGACCCGAGGTTGCGCCGGATCACCGCCAGCTTGCCGGCGCGCAGGGCCGGCTTGTGCACATAGAACTCGTCGGGGTTGACGGCGCCCTGCACCACCGTCTCGCCCAGGCCATAGCTGGCGGTGATGAAGACCACGTCCTCGAAGCCCGATTCGGTGTCGATGGTGAACATCACGCCGGCCGAGCCCAGGTCGGAGCGGACCATGCGCTGCACGCCCGCCGACAAGGCCACGTCGGCATGGGCAAAGCCCTTGTGTACCCGGTAGCTGATGGCGCGGTCGTTGTAGAGCGAGGCAAAGACCTCCTTCATCTTGTGCAGCACATCGTCGATGCCGTGCACATTCAGGAAGGTCTCCTGCTGGCCCGCAAAGGACGCGTCCGGCAGGTCTTCGGCCGTGGCGGAGGATCGCACCGCAAAGCTGGCGCCAGGGTGGTCGGCGGTCAGGGTGGCAAAGGACGAGCGCACCGCAGCCTCGAAATCGGGCGGAAACGCCGCATCGACAACCCAGTTGCGGATCTGTGCGCCGGCTTCGGCCAGGGCCTTGACGTCATCGGTGTCGAGCGCGTCCAGGCGGGCGTTGATCTTGTCGGTCAGGCCGCCATGGTGCAGGAACTGCCGGTAGGCATCGGCGGTGGTGGCAAAACCGCCCGGTACGCGCACACCGCTGGCGGCAAGCTGGCTGATCATCTCGCCGAGGCTGGCGTTCTTGCCGCCAACCACCTCGACGTCGGTCATTCTCAAGTGTTCAAAGGGGATGACCAGGGCGGCCGCCACAGGGGTGGATGACATGGGAAAGCTCCGTGATGGTGGGAAACAGGTGAGGTCCGGCAGCAGCAGGGTGCCGGCAGGCGCGGCCCAAGAAACCGTTCGCAAGGCTGGTCAACCCGGGCGCTGGGCGGCTTGAAGCGGCAGCAGGAGGGGGCCATGGCGGTCTGGGTCGGCGGGGTGTGGCGGTGCGCACGACGGGCGCTTGCTGCGGGATTCTACGGACCTTGCCCCTATCATCGACCAACAACTTGTGCCCACCGGCCTGCGGGCCACCATCCCATGCCCAATCGCAGCGTGTTCTTCGTCTCGGACGGCACCGGCATCACCGCCGAGACCTTCGGCAACTCGATCCTGGCGCAGTTTCCGGCCAAGCCGCGGCATGTTCGCCGCCCCTTCATCGATACGGTGGACAAGGCCATCACCGTGATGGGCGAGATCAACCAGGTTGCCGCTGCCGAGGGCAAACGGCCCATTGTCTTCATCACTCTGGTCAATGACGAGGTGCGCCAGGTGTTGACCACCCGCGATTGCGCCGGCCTGGTGCTGGACATGTTCAAGGCTTTTGTCGAACCCCTGGAAGCCGAGTTCGGGGTCAAGAGCAACCACCGGGTCGGCCGCTTTTCCGACGCGGCCAAGAGCAGCGAGTACAACGAGCGGATCGAGGCGATCAATTTTTCGCTGGCCCATGACGACGGCCAGTCGGCGCGCAATCTGGCCAGCGCCGATGTGATCCTGGTCGGGGTCAGCCGCAGCGGCAAGACCCCCACCAGCCTGTACCTGGCGATGCAGCATGGCATCAAGGCGGCCAACTACCCGCTGATTCCCGAAGACTTCGAGCGCCACCGCCTGCCGCCGGCGCTGACACCGTACCTCGTCAAATGCTTTGGCTTGACCATAGACCCCGAACGCCTGGCCCAGATCCGCCACGAGCGGCGCCCTGGCAGCAAGTACGCTGCGCTCGAGAACTGCCGCTACGAGGTGCGCGAGGCCGAGTCGATGATGCGTCGCAACGGCGTGGCCTGGCTGAGCTCGACCCACAAGTCGATCGAGGAGATCGCCACCACCATCCTGCGCGACATCCGGCCCGATCGCCTGATTTATTGAGCCGCTGGCCGCTGGCGCAGAGATTCGTACAGGCAGATGGCGGCCGCCGCGGCCACATTGAGTGACTCTTCACCGCCCGGCTGCGGGATCCGCAGCACCCGGGCGCAACGTTGGCGCAGGGCCGGCGCCAAGCCCTGCCCCTCGTGCCCCAGCGCCCAGGCGCAGGGCCAGGGCAGCGGTGCGTCGCCGAGCAGGTGCGGCGTGTCGAGCGCGGTACCCAGCAGCGGCACTTGCAAGGCGTCAAGGTCGGCCGCCTGCAGCCCTTCCACCAGGCGCAGGCCGAAATGCGCCCCCATGCCCGCACGCAACACCTTGGGCGACCACAGCGCGGCTGTGCCCTGCAGGGCCAGCACCTGGGCGCAGCCCAGCGCCGCCGCGCTGCGCAGGATGCTGCCGACATTGCCCGCGTCCTGCACCCGGTCGAGCACCAGCGTGGTCAGGCCAGGGTCGACGCCGACGGCGGCCGGCAGGTCGATCAGGTAGCCCAGGCGGGCCGGGGACTCGAGCGCGCTGAGCCCGTCGAACAGCGCATCGGGCACCCGCACCACGCGATCGGCCCACTCGGCCAGGCCGCGCAGACCGGGCCGGGCCCAGGCGCTGTCACTCACCACCGCCAGGCCGGGCCGCAGGCCGCGCTGGCGCAGCGCGCTGGCCAAGTGCTCGCCCTCCAGCCAGGCCACGCCCAGGCTGCGGTAGGCCACCGGGTCGCGATTGAGCTTGCGCAGGCGAACCAGCAACGGGTTGTCGCGCGAACTCAGGATCTGGGGTGCAGGCCTCATGCTGCGACCAGCAGGGCCTTGACCGGTGCATAGCTGCGGCGATGGGCCGCGCAGGGCCCGAGCGCTTGCAGTGCAGCCAGGTGGCCGGCCGTGGGGTAGCCCTTGTGCCTGGCAAAGCCATAGCCTGGGTAGGCTTCGTGCAGGCCCAGGCACAGGCGGTCGCGGTACACCTTGGCCAGGATGGACGCGGCCGATATCGCCGCCACCTTGGTATCGCCCTTGACGATGGCTTCGGCCGCGATCGCCAGCACCGGCAAGCGGTTGCCGTCCACCAGCACCTGGTGCGGCACCAGGCGCAGGCCGGCCACCGCCCGCTGCATCGCCAGCAGGGTGGCTTGCAGGATGTTGAGGCGGTCGATCTCGTCGACGCTGGCCTGGGCGATGCAGCAGGCCAGGGCCTTGGCGCGGATCTCGTCGAACAGGTGTTCGCGCCTGCCTTGGCTCAGGGCCTTGGAATCCGCCAGGCCCCGGATCGGCTTGAGTTCGTCCAGGATCACCGCCGCCGCCACCACCGGGCCGGCGAGCGGGCCTCGGCCGGCCTCGTCCACGCCAGCCATCAAGCCCTGGCCAGACCAGCGCAGGCCCAGCCGCCTAACCAGCACCGAGGGTCTTTGCGATGGCATCGGTGGCCTTGCGCGCCATGTCCTGGCGCAAAGCGTGGTGCAGGTCCTCGAAGCGCCGCACCATCGCCGCCACGCGGGCCGGTTGGTCCAGCCAGGCCAGGCCCTCGCGCGCCAAGGCCTCGGGGGTGGCAGCATCCTGGATCAGTTCTGGCACAACAAAGTCGCCGCACAGGATATTGGGCAGCCCGAACCAGGGTTGGTAGGCCATGCGCTGCATGCGCTGCCAGTTCAACCAGGCCAGGCGGTAGGTGATGACCATCGGCCGCTTGAACAGTGCCGCCTCCAGGGTGGCGGTGCCGCTGGCGATCAGGGTCAGGTCGCAGGCGGCCAGTGCGGCATGCGACTGGCCGTCCAGCAAGGTGATGGCGGCAGGACCGGCATGGCGGGCCATCAGCGGCTCGACCTGGGCGAGCAAGCCCGGCACCACCGGCAGGACGAATCGCAGCCCAGGCCGCTGGCGCGCCATCAGCGCGGCTGCGGCCAGCAGGCGCGGCGCGATATGGGCGATCTCACTGCGGCGGCTGCCCGGCAGCAGTGCCACCACCGTGACATCGTCGGCCAGGCCGAGGGCCTGGCGCGCCGCCGCGCGGGGCGGCGTGAACGGGATCGCGTCGGCCATCGGATGACCGACAAAGCTGGCCTGGATGCCGGCGGCCTGCAGCAGGGGCGGCTCGAAGGGGAACAGGCACAAGACATGGTCGGCCGCCGCCGCCAGCTTGTGCACCCGCTCGCGCCGCCAGGCCCAGATCGACGGGCAGACCAGATGCACGGTCTTGATGCCGGCGGCGCGCAGGCGGATTTCCAGGCCGAAATTGAAATCCGGCGCATCGATGCCGATGAACGCCGCCGGCCGGTGTTGCAGCAAGTGGTCCCCCAACAGGCGTCGGATGCCTAACAGCTCGGGCAAGCGCCTGAGGGCATCGACATAGCCGAAGACCGACAGCCGGTCGTGCTGCCACCAGGTCTCGAACCCGGCCGCCTGCATCCGGGGCCCGCCGATGCCCACCGCCCGCAGTGGCGACCAGCGTTGCTGCAGCCCGCGCAGCAGCAAGCCCCCGAGCAGATCACCCGAGACCTCGCCCGCCACCAGGGCCAGGTCCAGCCCCGGACCGACCCTGCAGGGGGCAGCGTCGGCACCGACGGTCGACAGCGCGGTCGGCACGGTCAGCGCACGATGCCGCGGCTGGCGCCTGCGATGAAATCCAGCATCAGCGCCGCATCGGCCTGTGCCGGACCGGCCAGGCTGTCGCGCAGGACCGCGATCTGCGCCATCGCGTCGGCCAGCGGCAAGCCGCTGCGGTAGAGCAGCTTGTGCATCTGCTTGATCACGGCGATGCGCTCCGCGCTGAAGTCGCGCCGCTTCAGACCGGTGAGGTTGATCGCCCGCGCCGCCAGCGGATGGCCATCGGCCGTGATGAAGGGCGGCACGTCCTGCGCCACATGGGCCTGGAAACCGATCATGGCGTGGGCGCCGACATGCACGAACTGGTGCACACCGGTCAAACCACCGATGGTGGCCCAGTCGCCCACGTGCACATGCCCGGCCAGCGTGGCATTGTTGGCCAGCACGCAGTGGCTGCCCAGTTGCACATCGTGCGCGATGTGCACATAGGCCATCACCCAGTTGTCATCGCCCACCCGGGTGACGCCGGCGTCCTGTACCGTGCCGGTGTTGACGGTGACGAACTCACGGAAGGTGTTGCGGTCGCCGACCAGCAATCGGGTGGGCTCGCCGCGGTACTTCATGTCCTGGGGCGCGGCCCCGATGGAAGCAAACTGGAACACCTGGTTGTCGCGGCCCAGCCGGGTGTGGCCCTCGACCACGCAGTGGGCCCCGATACGGCTGCCGCTGCCAATGCACACATGCGGGCCGATCACCGCATAGGGGCCAACCTGCACATCGACGGCCAGCTCGGCCTGGCGGTCAACCAGTGCGGTGGGATGGATCCGGGTCATGCGCGCCAGGCCAGTCTTGAAAGCTCACGCCAGCTTGCGCATGGTGCACATCAGCTCGGCCGCTACTGCGGTCTCGCCGCCCACGCTGGCGCGGGTCTTGTACTTGTAGATACCGGCCTTGGCGCGGTCCAGTGTCACGTCCAGGATCAGCTGGTCGCCCGGTTCGACCACCCGCTTGAAGCGCGCACCGTCGATACCGACGAAATACACCACGGTGTTCTCGTCTGGCAGTTCACCCATCGATTCAAAGGACAGCAGCGCGGCCGTCTGCGCCAGCGCTTCGAGCATCAGCACCCCCGGCATCACCGGCCGGTGCGGAAAGTGACCCATGAAATAAGGCTCGTTGATCGTCACGTTCTTCAGCGCCTTGATGCGCTTGTCTTTCTCGAACTCGATCACCCGATCTACCAGCAGGATCGGATAGCGGTGCGGCAAGAGCTTGAGGATGCGGTGGATGTCAAGCACGGGGGCGGTCATGGTGATTTCTTCTCCAGCGCGCGCAGGCGCTCGCGCAGGCTGTACAACTGGCGCAGCGTGGCCGCGTTCTTTTCCCAGGACGCATTGTCATCGAAGGGAAACAGGCCGCTGTACTGGCCTGGTTTCAGGATGGACCGGGTGATCACGGTGGCCGCAGTGACATGCACATGGTCCACCAGCTCCAGGTGGCCCAGGATGATGGCGCCTCCGCCGACGGTACAGTGGCGGCCGATCTTCGCGCTGCCGGCAATGCCAACGCAGCCGGCCATCGCGCTGTGCGCACCGATGCGCACGTTGTGGCCGACCTGGATCAGGTTGTCGAGCTTGACGCCTTCGTCGATCACGGTATCGGC
>JAYUQJ010000479.1:0-2834 GCA_043756825.1 Betaproteobacteria bacterium
CACCGCACGGCACTCACAAGCTGGCGTTTCAGCAAAAGCCGCAGCCTGACGGCGCCTGCGGCCCAGGCCGAGACCAGCGGCCGCGGCACCGCCTTCGACCTGATATTCGCCCAGTTCGCGTCGGTGGTACCCGACCCGGCCCAGCGCACCGAATTCGTCAATGCCTACCTGCAGGCGCGCGGTATCAGCCCATCGGTCAGCCCGGGCTTCCTGCGCTCGTCGATCACCATCGACGAGGTGGACGAGCTGGCCGTGGCCTACCGCACCCAGCGCGGTGCGGCCGTGCTGACCCTGTTGAATTCGAAGTCGACGCGATTGGGCACGCAGGCCGGTGTGGTCGACGATCTGTCCAATTCGGCGGCGGTCTACCTCAAGAGCGTCGGCCTGGATCTGTCCCACCAGCTCACCCCTGATGCGTCGGTGGGCCTGCAACTGAACCGTGTGCGCGGCAGCGGCAGCAATGCCGCCCAGAACACCCTGCAGCGCCGGCTGGGCGCGCGCTATGCGTTGCGCGCATCGCGCAACGTGGACCTGGCCCTGGGGCTGAGCCGTACCTTGTATGACAGGGCGCCGGCCGCGTACGACGAGTCGGCCCTGGTGGTGACCCTGGGCTACCGGTTCTGAATCATGTATGAAGCTTTCTTCGGCCTGACCAACAAGCCCTTCCAGCTCAACCCCGATCCCAGCTTCTACTTCGGCAGCAAGCAGCATCGGCGCGCCAAGGCCTACCTCGATTACGGGGTTTCGCGCAACGAGGGCTTCATCGTCATCACCGGTGAGATCGGTGCCGGCAAGACCACCCTGCTGCGCGCCCTGATCGACGGCCTGCATGGCAGCAACGTGGTGGTCGGTCACCTGGTCACCACCCAGCTGGGCGCCGAGGACACGCTGCGCATGGTGGGCGCATCCTTCGGCTTCAAGGTCAAGGACGTGCCCAAGTCCGAGCTGCTGATCACGCTCGAGGCCTTTCTGATCAGCCAGACCAGCAAGGGCAAGCGCTGCCTCTTGATCGTCGATGAGGCCCAGAACCTCACGCCCAAGGCGGTCGAAGAACTGCGCATGCTGTCGAACTTCCAGTTTGGCAATCAGGCCTTGATGCAGAGTTTTCTGGTCGGCCAGCCCGAGTTTCGCGAGATCCTGCAGCGCCCCGAGATGGAGCAGTTCCGCCAGCGTGTGGCGGCCACCTGCCATATCGGGCCCCTGGACCAGGACGAGACCCAGCACTACATCGAGCACCGCCTGAAATGCGCCGGCTCGACCGGCAAGCCCAGTTTCGAGGCGGCAGCCTTCGAGGCCATCTTCAAGGCCAGTGGCGGCATACCGCGACGCATCAACTCGATCTGCGACCGCTTGCTGCTGGCGGGTTTCCTGGCGGGCAAGACCCATCTGGAACTTTCCGACGTGACCGAGGTGGTCAAGGAGTTTGCCGACGAGGCCGCCGTGCCGGTGCGCCGGGTGCCGCAGACGATGGCGGTCGACAGCGTGTCGGGGGATTTGTCGGGCGCGGGCCCGAACACTGGCGCGTCGGTGCTGGATGTCGACCTGAGCCGTTTGCAGGTGGACCCAGCGGTGGCCGACAAGCTGTCACGCCAGCTCGGCAAGATCGGGTCTGAACAGCGCGGCGACCAGCTGCAGCGGCTGGAGCGCGGGATGCTGCGCTTGGAGCGCACCAATCTTCAGTTGCTGGCGATGCTGCAGCAATTGCTCAGCGCGGTGAAACGCCCCCCCGAAGAGGGGCCCAAATGAGCTGCCGCCGTGCGGCGCCATTGCGCCTGCAACGCAGCCGTTTTGTATCGACTTGAGCCCCGAGATGCCGTCGCCTGCCCTGACGAATGCCCTGACGAATGCCATGACGAATGCCCTGACGAATGCCATGACGATAGACGTGGAGGATTACTTCCAGGTCTCGGCGATGGCGCCCTACATCCCGCGCAGTGACTGGGACAGCCGCGAATGCCGGGTCGAGCGCAATATCGACAGCTTGCTGGCACTGCTGGCCAGGCACCGCACCCGGGCCACCTTCTTCACGCTCGGCTGGGTGGCCGAGCGTTATCCGCAAATGGTGCGCCGCATCGTGGCCCAGGGCCATGAGCTGGCCAGCCATGGCTATGGCCATGAGCGTGCCAGCGACCTGAGCCGCAGCGCCTTCACCGACGACATCCGGCGCGCCAAGGGCTTGCTGGAGGACATCGGTGGCGTGGCGGTGCGCGGCTACCGTGCGCCCAGCTTCTCGATCGATGCACGCAACCTCTGGGCCTTCGACTGCCTGCAGGCCACCGGCCATGTCTACAGCTCGAGCATCTACCCGATCAAGCACGACCACTACGGCATGCCCGATGCGCCGCGTTTTGCCCACCCGGTGGCGGGCGGATTGCTCGAGGTGCCGGTGACCACCCTGCGCCTGGGCGGACGCAACCTGCCGTCCAGCGGCGGAGGCTACTTCCGCCTGCTGCCCTACGCCCTGTCACGCTGGATGATCCGCCGCGTCAATGCGGTGGACCGGCAGGCGGCGGTTTTTTATTTCCATCCCTGGGAAATCGATCACGCCCAGCCGCGCATCGCCGGCATCGACGCCAAGACGCGCTTTCGCCACTATGTGAATATCCACAAGATGGCGCATCGGCTGGATGCGCTGTTGCAGGATTTTCGCTGGGGGCGCATGGATGAGATTTTTCTGGAGGCACCCGCGCAGGTTTCGTCCGGCGCCCGGCCCGTCCCTGTCGGCGCCTTGAGCGCCCACTGAGAGACTGAGAGTTTTTCGATCATGCCCGCTCACCACCCCAAAACGCACCCGCTCGTCGTTGCAAATGCTCGCCATAGCCCGGGCTATGGCT
>JAYUQJ010000480.1:0-2834 GCA_043756825.1 Betaproteobacteria bacterium
ATGTACGAGTTTCTCGACCGCTTTGTCACGATTGCATTGCCCCGGGTGCGTGACTTCCGAGGTATCTCCGGGCGCTCGTTTGATGGGCGTGGCAACTACAACGTGGGTGTCAAGGAGCAGATCATCTTCCCGGAGATCGAGTACGACAAGATCGACGCGCTGCGGGGGATGAATATCAGCTTCACCACCACCGCCAAGAGCGATGACGAGGCTAAGGCGTTGCTGGCTGCCTTCCGTTTCCCATTCAAGAATTGAGGTGAACTGTGGCAAAACTGTCGCTCATCCAGCGTGAAGAGAAGCGCGAGAAACTCGTCGCCAAGTTCGCCAAGAAGCATGCCGAGTTCAAGGCCATCGCCAACAATGCCAAGAAATCGGACGAAGAGCGTTATTTGGCGCGGCTTGAGCTGCAAAAGCTGCCGCGTAACGCCAATCCGACTCGCTTGCGCAACCGTTGTGGTCTGACCGGCCGTCCGCGCGGCACTTTCCGCACCTTCGGCCTCGGCCGCAGCAAGATCCGCGAACTCGCCTTCAAAGGCGACATTCCCGGTGTGACCAAGGCCAGCTGGTAAGCGGCTCGAGCAGGAGATATCACAATGAGCATGAGTGATCCCATCGCCGACATGCTGACGCGCATTCGCAATGCGCAGTTGGTTCAGAAGGCGGTCGTCTCGATGCCTTCGTCGAAGGTCAAAGTCGCAATAGCCCAGGTCCTCAAGGACGAAGGCTACATCGACGGATTCAAGGTCAAGGTCGACGGCGCGAAAAGCGAGCTCGAGGTGGCCTTGAAGTACTACGCCGGCAAGCCAGTGATTGAGCGCATCGAGCGCGTCAGCCGCCCAGGCTTGCGGGTTTACAAGGGCCGCGACGCCATTCCCCAGGTGATGAATGGCCTGGGTGTGGCAATCGTGACCACGCCCAAGGGCGTCATGACCGATCGCAAGGCACGCCAAACCGGTCTCGGTGGCGAAGTGCTTTGCTACGTGGCCTGACCGGCGAAGGAGAGACAAGAATGTCCCGCGTTGGAAAGATGCCGATCACCGTACCGCAAGGTGTGGATGTGCAGATCACAGCCGACCAGATCACCGTCAAGGGTGCCATGGGCACCCTGGTGCGTCCGGTCAATGCACTCGTCACAGTGCAGAAAGAAGGCGCCGTGGTGACCCTGGCTCCGGCCAATGACAGCGTCGCAGCAAACGCGATGAGCGGCACGATGCGTGCCCTCATCAACAATATGGTCAACGGTGTGAGCAAGGGCTTCGAGAAGAAGCTTACGCTGGTGGGTGTGGGTTTCAGAGCCCAGGCAGCCGGGTCGAAGCTCAACCTGCAGATCGGGTTTTCGCACCCGGTGGTCAAGGACATGCCGGCGGGCGTGACCGTCGCTTGCACCACCCAGACCGAAATCCTGATCAAGGGCGCAGATCGCCAGGCCGTTGGCCAGGTTGCCGCCGAGGTGCGTGCCATCCGCCCGCCCGAGCCCTACAAGGGCAAGGGCATCCGCTATGCGGACGAGCGTGTGGTGCTCAAGGAAACGAAGAAGAAGTGAGGAGCTGAACATGCTGACCAAGAAAGAACAGCGCCTGCGTCGCTCCCGCCAGACTCGCACGCGCATCGCCAACCAGGGCGCTGTGCGTTTGTCGGTCTTCCGCTCAAACATGCACATCTACGCCAGCGTGATTTCCGGCGACGGCCAGAGCGTATTGGCCTCGGCTTCGACGGCCGAGAAGGAAGTGCGCGAACAGCTTGGCAAGGACAAAGGCGGCAATACGTCCGCGGCTGCATTGGTGGGCAAGCGCATTGCCGAGAAAGCTCGCGCTGCCGGGGTCGAGAAGGTCGCGTTTGACCGCTCGGGTTTCGCCTACCACGGCCGCGTCAAGGCACTGGCTGAGGCCGCTCGCGAAGCCGGCCTGCAGTTCTGAACCCGCGCGTCTCAAAGTACAGGACTAAAGCAACATGGCAAAGTTTCAACCTCGCGCCCAGACCGAAGCAAACGAAGACGGCCTGAAGGAAAAGATGATCGCGGTCAACCGCGTCACCAAGGTCGTCAAGGGTGGTCGCACGCTGAGCTTCGCGGCTTTGACCGTGGTGGGCGACGGCGATGGCCGCATCGGCATGGGCAAGGGCAAGGCCAAGGAAGTGCCGGTTTCGGTGCAGAAGGCCATGGACGATGCCCGTCGCGGCCTGTTCAAGGTGCAACTGCGCAACGGCACCGTGCATCACAACGTACGCGGTGCACATGGCGCTGCCAAGGTACTGCTAGCGCCCGCGCCAGCCGGTACCGGCATCATTGCCGGCGGCCCGATGCGCGCGGTGTTCGAGGTCATGGGCGTCACCGATATCGTGGCCAAGAGCCTGGGCTCGAGCAACCCGTACAACATGGTGCGCGCCACCCTGGACGCGCTGAGGCGCTCAACCACCGCTGCCGAAGTTGCAGCCAAGCGTGGCAAGACAGTTGAAGACATCTTCAACTGATCGGGCATTGGCCACAAAAGCTACGGAGAGTTTCCATGTCGGACACCACTATTGAAAAGAAGACGCTCAAGGTCAAGCTCGTCAAGAGTCCGATCGGGTGCAAGCAGTCGCACCGCGCCACCGTTCGTGGCCTGGGGCTGCGCGGTGTGAACAGCGAGCGTGTGCTGGAAGACACCCCTGCCGTGCGCGGCATGATCAACAAGATTTCGTACCTGGTGTTGGTGCTGTAAAGCGCCGAGCCGCCCGCGAGATCTGTCGCTAGGACTTCAACATGCTACTCAATACCATCAAGCCGGCCAACGGCGCCAAGCACGCCAAGCGTCGGGTCGGCCGGGGCATCGGCTCAGGGCTGGGCAAGACTGCGG
>JAYUQJ010000481.1:0-2829 GCA_043756825.1 Betaproteobacteria bacterium
AGCGAGTTGGTGATGTACAGGCCCAGCCCCGGCCAGGCGAACACGGTCTCGGTCAGCACCGAACCTTCGAGCAGGCCGGCGTAGGACAGCGCGATCACCGTGACCAGCGGCACCATCGCGTTGCGCAGTGCGTGGCGCCAGATGATGCGGGTCTCGGACAGGCCCTTGGCGCGCGCCGCAATCACATACTCCTGCGCCAGTTCATTGAGCATGAACGAGCGCGTCATGCGGCTGATGTAGGCCAGCGAAAAATACCCCAGCAGTGACGCCGGCAGCACCAGGTGCGACAACACATTGCGAAACGCCTCCCACTGGCCCTGGCGTGCGGTGTCGAGCAGCAGGAAGCCGGTTTCCTGCGTGAAGCTGTACTCAAAACTCACGTCGATGCGCCCTGGACCGGCAACCCAGTCGAGCTTGGCGTAGAACAGCACCAGGCCCATCAGCCCGAGCCAGAAGATCGGTACGGAGTAACCAATCAGGCCCATGACACGCACCACCTGGTCCACCAGGCCGCCACGGCGCACCGCCGCCCAGACCCCCAGTGGCACGCCGAAACCGGCGCCGATCAGGATGCCCAGCGTCGCCAGCTCGATGGTGGCCGGGAAGGTCTTTCGAATGTCCTGCAGCACCGGGTTGGAGGTCAGCACCGAGGTGCCGAAATCCCCTTGAAGCACCTTGGTCAGGTAAATGCCGAACTGCTCCCACAGCGGCCGGTTCAGGCCCAGTTCCTCCCGCACCCGCTCATAGACATGCTCGGGGGCGCGGTCGCCGACGATCGCCAGCACCGGGTCGATCGGCATCACGCGGCCGATGAAGAAGGTGACGGCCAGCAGTCCCAGGAAGGTCAGCAGGATGACCATCAAGAAGCTGCCCAGCGACAGTAGCGTGCGCCGGACGCGGGCGCCGCCATCGGGTCTGGCGGGCGTCTGGCTGTCGGTGTTCAAACTGCGGGTGCCGCGCGGGCCAGCTTACTTGGTGACCTTGTGCATATAGGTCGAATCCGAAGTCGGACCGAGCTTGAGCCCCTGCACATTGGCGCGCACGGCGGCCACTTCGGTCTGCTGGAAGATCATGATGAAGGGGCTGTCCTTGCGGAAGTCGGCCTGCATCTTCTCGTACATGGCCTTGCGTTTTTTGCCATCACGCTCGAGCACAGCCGCATCGGCCTGTTTGGTCAGCTCCGGGATGTCCCAGGCATTGCGCCAGGCCAGCGGCTTGGATTTGGGGTTGTCAGAGTTGTCCGGGTTGCGCGCGAAGGTGTCGGCATTGGTATGCGGGTCCCAGTAGTCGGCGCCCCACTGTCCGATGAACAGATCATGCTGGCGCGCACGGTACTTGGTCAGCACCTGCCTGCCGTCGCCGGGCAGGATTTCGATGTCGATGCCCGCTCGCTTGGCGGTTTGCTGGAACGCCTCGGTGATGCCCTGCACCGGCTGCACCGTGCGCATATCCATCTTGACCTTGAAGCCGTTCTCCAGGCCAGCCTTCTTCAGCAGCGCCTTGGCCTTGTCGACGTCGAGTTTGTAGGGGTTCTCGGTGCTGGCGCCCAGCAGGCCCACCGGCAGGAAGTTCTGGTGCACGATGCCGATGTTCTTGATCAGCGTGTTGCCGATGGCGTTGTAGTCCACCAGCCACTTCAGCGCCTCGCGCACTTCGGGTTTGGCCAGGATGGGGTTCTTCTGGTTCAGGCTGATGTAGTAGACCGTGCCCTTGGGGGTGGCGGTGGTCTTGATGTCCTTGTTGCTGGCCATCGCAGCCAGGTCGTTGGGCGTCAGGTTGCGTGCGATGTCGGCGTCGCCCTTTTCCAGCATCAGGCGCTGGGTCGCGGCTTCCTTCACATGGCGGTAGATCACGCGCGCGACCTTCGACTTCGGGCCCCAGTAGTTGTCATTGCGCTCCAGGGTGACGATTTCGTTGGCGCGCCATTCGCGCAGCTTCATCGCGCCGGAGCCGGCGTAGTTGGTCTTGAGCCAGCCATAACCCCAGTCGCCGTTTTTCTCGTTGGCCTGCACCAGCTTCATGTCGACGATGGCCGCAATATTGGCGGTCAGGCAGTTCAGCACGAAGGTCGGCGCAAAGGGCTTGTCGATCAACAGCACCACCGTGAGCGGATCCACCACACGGATCTTGTCGCGCACGTTGTCCTTGGTGAAGCCGAACTGGGTCAGGATGAAAGCTGGCGTCTTGTCCAGGATCACCGCGCGCTGCAGCGAGTAGGCCACGTCCTCGGCGGTGATCGGGTTGCCGGAGGCGAATTTCAGGCCGGGCTTGAGCGAGAAGGTATAGGTCTTGTCGTCCGGCGACACCGACCAGGACTTGGCGATGTCCGCCACCAGCTTGGACGGGTCGTTCACGTCGTAGCGCAGCAGCCGATCGTATGAGTTGCCCAGCACTTCGCCGGCGGAGATCTCGAACGCCTCGGCCGGGTCCATCGTGATGATGTCGTCGAAGGCCATGGTGACCACCAGGGTGTCCTTGGGGGTCGCCGCGAACGCCGGGGCAGCGACCACGCCAAGCGCCAGCGCCGCAGCGATGGACGCGCCGAGCACGCGCCGGGTCATGGGAAGTGCAAAGGGATGCATGAGGATTTCTCGATGAGTGGAACGACAAACCCAGTATAAGACTGCGAGCCGCACCGCATAATGCCGCTCGGTCCCACCATCGGACTTTCGCAGGAGCGCCCCGCATGCCAACGCAAGCCGAATTTTCCAAGGGCGCAGCCTTCGTGCGCGGCCAGTACGTGCCAATCGCCGAGGCCGCCGTGCCGATCACCGATTGGGGCTTCCTGAGATCCGACGCCACCTACGACGTGGTGACGGTGTGGGACGG
>JAYUQJ010000482.1:0-2828 GCA_043756825.1 Betaproteobacteria bacterium
GTGTCCAGGCCGTTCTGCTTCTCTTCGTTGCGCGGGCGGATCAAGGAAAACGGCACCGCAGCCCAGTGCACCTCAGGAAAGCCTTCGAGCTGTTCGCGCATCTGGCGGTGGCAGTGTTGTTCGCCGTCCTGCGTCAGCCCTGCCACATCGAGCAGGCGGTCAACAACTTGTTTGCCCTGCGCTTGCAACCAAGTGCGCACCGCGCCTTCAACAGCTTGCGCAAGCTGTGCGGCCTTTGACGCAGGCACGATGGCCACAAAACGATTGGGCAGCGCGGCGCAGAACAGCGGGTTGGCGTCGGTGGCGCTTTTTGTCCATTCGCAGTCGCTGAACAGCGTCTGTGGCAGGCCGCACTCTTCGCGCAGCCACAGGTCCACCTGCGGCACAGCGCGCAGCCGCGGGAAGAGGATGGCATCAGGCCCCAGCGCCTCGCAGACCGGCTTCATGGCTTCCCAGGCCAGGCGCGCCAGCAGGTGCGAGCCGGCCCACAGGTCGGACGTGGTGCGCGCGGCCTCGATGAAGCTCTGCACGGGGCCCAGGGCCAGGGTGAGCAGCGCGACTTCGCCATCGGGGTCGTCGGCCATGGCGCCGGCGAAGGCCGACGTCAAGTCCAGGTGGTCCCAGATGCTGTGGTCGGGCACCCGGGTGTCGGCCGGCAGCAGCGGCCACAGCACACCCAGCTTGCCGTTGTCCTCGTCCTCGCGCAGCGACGGGCCAAAGCGCCAAAACGCCAGCAGGGTGCGCCACCAGTCGGGGCTGTCGTCGGTTTTTGAGCCGGGCTGCACCAGCGCTTCAAAGTGCTGGAAGCTGCGCGACTTGAGATCGTCAAGATCGGTGCCGCCCAGCCCGCCATGCTGGCCCAGGTCGAACTGCGCACCCGTCAGCGGGTGGATCAGCACCGGCCTTTTTGTCCAGCGCACCTGCGCCCAGTCGGCAATCTTGAGCGTCAGCGCCTGGCCGGCCTTGGTTGGCACGGTGATGTTTTGCAGCGGCCACTGCGGCCGGTCAGCGGCGGCGGCCCACCAGTCAGCCCGGCGCACGGTGTTGTACATCGCACTGGGGATGCCGTGTTTGAACAGCGCGCCGTGCAGCGCGTCGGTGTTGTCGGGGTCGATGTTGGACGCGTCGATCCGGTGGTAGCCCAGCAAGCGGTGCAGCACACGGGCGCTGCCGCCTTCATGGCCGGCCGGGTCGCGCAGCAGCACCAGCGCTTTTTCGGCCGGGTCGTGCAGGCGGGCGTGCAGCTTGGTTTGCCAGAGGGTTGTTTGGGGCATGGCGTGATTCAGGCGGGTATGCGTTGTAGACCGGATTGATCGAGGTGCTGATGAACCCGCAGCCAGACGGCTTCGATGGCCCGCCGGTCAGGTTTGAACGCTGGCGGTGGCAGGCACGGCAGATGCACGACCACACCGCACAGCTTGCCCTGCAGCGTTTCACGGATCTTGAAGCGCAGGCTGTTGGGCAGGCGGGCGTTGCGGTCCCAGGCCGATGTGGCGTGGCCGGTGATGGGGTAGGACAGCCAATGGCGCGGCAGCGGTTGCGGATGGGGCGGCCGGGTATCCGGGAAGACAAACTGGGTGCGCAGCTTGATCTTGATCTCGGCCAGTTGTCGCATCACCGCCGGCCAGTCGGCCAGTGCTTCGGTATGCCAGATCAGTGGGCCGTGTTCATCGCTGCCGATGGCACGCGGCCAGTCGGCCTCCAGTGCCTGGCGCCAGGGCATGCAGAAGGCACCGCCCTGCGGGCTGTCGAGTGCGGGGGTGGTGGTGTCGGCCGGCGTGAGCGAGAACGAGCCCCAGCCATTGCGACTGCGCCCCCCCAGCGTGCCGTAGTGCTGCATCAGCCACAGGGCTTGTTGCAGCTGGGCTGCCTGGTCGCCGCTGGGAAAGGCGATTTGCAGCGAGGCCTGTTCCTTGGCTTGCAGTGCTGCCCGGGCTTTGAGTGCGGTCTGCCCGTTGGCGAAATTGAGCGGGCCGTAGCCGAGGTAGAGCTGGGCGCCGACGGGCGCTTTGACTTCGCGATGAACAACCCGCTGCCGGTCCAGCCCATGCCAATCTGTCAGTCCACCGTGGTTCCAATGGCCGAGGCGAATGCGCACCTGGCTCTTGCGTGATCCGCCGTCACTGTCATCGGCGGCCATGCCGAACAGACGCCCTTCGGCGTCTCGCAGCGCACTGATCGACACCGCGCCGGGTTGGCCCGCCGCATAGGCCACCCGCCACCACTGCCGCAGCAAGGCCTTGATAGGCGGCGTGCGCCACTGGCCGGATTGGCTGGCGTTGCCTAGAAACGCCGGGGTGGTGAAGCGAAGCGTGTAGTGGCGTGTCAGCACCTGAACCTCCTGATTTTTTGTTGTTTGCCAAGTGTCAAACAAAACCCACCGCCGCCGCCGGCAGCGCCAGCCGGTAGTGCATCGGCTGGCGGCCTTCACCCACCACCAGGTAGGGCGCTGCGGCCATGCCAAGGGCACTGCGCAGGGCCTTGTTGAGCTTGGCTCTGCGCTCCAGAAACTGGCCCTTGTCCATGCCCTGCCGGTAGCGCGCCGCACTGCGCCCGTCGTCACCTAACACGCCGCGCACGCGGCGGTACTCCAGCAGATAGCCGGCGGCATGTTCGGCCAGCGGCACGCCGTCGCGCGGGCAGGTCAGCCCGGGCAGGGCAGCCGCAGCGCGGCGCGCAAACCACGCCAGAAACGCCAGATCGGCAGGTGCCAGGTTGACGGCCCGCCCGGCCGCCTGCACCCGCTGCCGAGCCAGATCCAGCACCAGCCGGGGCGGTGCCAAACCGGCCTGTGCGGCGGCTACCGCCTGCGCAAACCCGGCCCTGCC
>JAYUQJ010000483.1:0-2824 GCA_043756825.1 Betaproteobacteria bacterium
TCGGCCGCCAGGGCCAGCGTCTGCGCCGCGCTCCACTGCGGCACGACCCCTGCATGCACACACAGCCAGCCGCTGGTCTGCACTGCCAGCGGCCGCGCGCGCAGCCAGTCGAGCCAGTCGTCGCGGTCCGGCGCCTCCAGGACATCGTTGAAGGTGTCGCCGCGCTGGGGCTGGCGCACGCCGTGGGCCGCCGCGAGCAGATGCAGGTCGTGGTTGCCGAGCAGGCAGGTGGCGGCGCTGCCCAAGGCGCGCAGGCGTTTGAGCACACCCAGCGAGGCCGGCCCGCGGTTGACCAGGTCGCCGAGCACGACGAGGCTGTCGCGGGATGGGGAGAAGCCGCTCGCATCGAGCAGCCGGTCGAGTGCATCGCCGCAGCCCTGAACGTCGCCGATGAGCCATTTCATGGGGCCGATTCTGCTACGCTGGCCGTCTTCGATATTTGCCACCGCCCGCGCGCGGCGTGCATGGACACGACGCTCCTTGTTTTTCTGATCCTGCTTAACGGCGTCTTCGCGATGTCCGAGATGGCGCTCACCGCAAGCCGCAAAGCGCGCTTGCAGGTGATGCTTGAGGCGGGCGAATCGGGTGCGCAGGCGGCGATCGACCTGCACGACAACCCGACGAAATTCCTCTCTACCGTGCAGATCGGCATCACCTCGATCGGGGTGCTGAACGGCATCGTCGGTGATGCGGCCTTCTCGAAGCCGCTTGCGGCCTGGCTGCACGCTAGCTTGCCGATGGTCAGCCAGCGCGCCGCCGAGCTTTCCGCCACCGGGCTGGTGGTGCTGATCATCACCTTCCTCACCATCATTTTTGGCGAGCTGGTGCCCAAGCGTCTGGGTCAGATGTACCCCGAGCGGGTGGCGGTGCTGGTGGCACGGCCGATGGACATGCTGTCTTCTGCCACACGGCCTTTCGTCTGGTTGCTGTCGGCCTGCACCGAGACCGTGCTGCGTCTGCTCGGCATCCGCAACGCGCCCTCGCGCAGCGTCACCGAGGAGGAGATCGCCGCCAGCCTGGAGGAGGGCGTGGACGCCGGCGTGATCGAGGCGCAAGAGCACCAGATGGTGCGCAATGTGTTTCGCCTGGACGAGCGCCAGATCGGCTCGATGATGATTCCGCGCGCCGAAATCACCTGGCTCGACCAGGACGCGCCGCTGCCCGAGTTGCTGGCACAGATGACCGAGAACGGCCATTCGCGCTACCCGGTGTGCCGCAACGGCCTCGACGATGTGGTGGGCGTGATCCAGGCCCAGGATCTGCTGCTGCCACTGTCGCGCGGCGAGACGCCCAACCTGGCCACGCTGATGCACCCGCCGGTGTTCGTGCCCGAGACCTTGTCCGGCATGGAGCTGCTCGACCATTTCCGCGCCACCAGCGCTCAACTGGTCTTCGTGGTCGATGAATACGGCGCAGTGCAGGGCGTGATCACGGTGCGTGACGTTTTGGAGGCCATCACCGGCGAGTTCAGCAATCCCAGCGCTGAAGATGCATGGGCCGTCAAGCGGGCCGATGGCAGCTGGCTGATGGATGGCCTGATTCCGGTGCCCGAGATGAAGGACAGGCTCGAAATCCGTGAAATGCCCGAGGAAGATCGTGGCCGCTACAACACGCTGGCAGGCATGATCATGCTGCTGCTGGGCCGGCTGCCCCACACCACGGATATGGTGGAATGGGATGGCTGGCGTTTTGAGGTAGTCGACCTCGACGGCAAGCGAGTGGACAAGGTTCTGGTGAGCCGCACCGTACCGACCGATGATGAAAGTAACAAGCCATGATCAACGAAAACCTGCACAAGAAGGCGGTCGCCCTGGACCGTGTCAAGCACCGCGAACTCAAGCTCAGGCTGGGTGCCCGCGACCTGTCCAACGTCAGCAAGCTGAATGCTTTCTTCGTGGCGGGCACTGAATTCACCGACGCTTGCAAGGAGTACCCGGTGGTCTGGGTCAATGCCGGCAAGAACGACGATGGCAAGGCCTTGGTGGCGCCGATTGCGGTGTTCGGCCTGAAGGGCGAGCAGAACCTGTGCATCCACGACGACGCCTGGCGTGTGCGCTATGTGCCGGCGATGCTGCGCCTCTACCCGTTTGCGCTGGCCCGTGTGGCCGCCACCGAGATGGTGGTCTGCATTGACGAGTCGTGGCTCGGTTTCGGCAATGAAGGCCAAGCCCTGTTCGAGCCAAATGGCGAGCCCAGCACCTTCACGCTGGACGTGCAGAAGCAGCTCGAAAACTTCGAGCAGGAAGTCGAGCGGACCCGTCTGGCCGGGGTGATGCTGGTCGACAAGGGCTTGCTGCGTGACATGCGCTTCGATGCCACGCTGCCCGATGGGTCCAAACTGGTGGTCGATGGTTTTCTCACGGTGGACGAGCAGAAGATGGCCGCGCTGTCCGACGCCGAGCTGGTGGAACTGGCCCGCAACGGCTTGCTGGGTTTGATCCATGCGCACCAGATCTCGCTGGGCAATATGGCCAAGCTGGTGGAGTGGCACATCGAGCGCCACGGCATCAAGGCGGCGGCAGCCTGATCGGGCTGGCCACAGCTTTGTTCGGCCAGGGTGCTGCGCCAGTCCGGCGAGCGCCCTGATCGCCCCGACAATCCCGCCCGATGTCTGCCCCGCCCTCCGATTCGCTGTCCATCGACCTCTATGAACAGCCCGGACACCTGATCCGCCGGGCCCAGCAGATCGCGGTGTCGATGTTTTTCGAGACCTTGGGCCGCGAGGTCACACCGGTGCAGTACGCGATTCTGCGCATGCTGCAGGAGCGGCCCGGCATCGACCAGGTGACCCTGGCGCAAGAGGTGGCGCTGGACACCTCCACCA
>JAYUQJ010000484.1:0-2824 GCA_043756825.1 Betaproteobacteria bacterium
TTTTCCGTGGTCAGCTTTGTCTGGGGGCCGGGGCAGCGCACACCGATCCATGACCACACCGTGTGGGGCCTGATCGGCATGTTGCGCGGCCAGGAGGTGTCGCAGCCCTTTGCGCCAGACGCCAGCGGGCGCATGGTGGCGCAAGGTGCGCCCACCTGGCTGCAGGCCGGGCAGGTCGAGGCCGTGTCGCCCCGGCTGGGCGATATCCACCAGGTGCACAACCCGCTGGCCGACCAGGTGTCGATCAGCATCCATGTCTACGGCGCCAACATCGGCGCGACGCAACGTTGGGTCTATGCCGAAGACGGCAGCCGCCGGCCCTTTGTTTCGGGCTATGCCAATCGCTGGGTGCCCAATCTGTGGGTCGGCCCGGGGGCCCACGCATGAACCCGCTGGATCTGCACGACTTGCCGGTGATGCGCTGCGACGCGGTGCGCCAGCACCTGCGCCAGCACCTGCGCCAGCAGCACGAGATCGCCTTGGTGGATGTGCGCGAAGAAGACCCCTTTGCCCAGGCTCATCCGCTGTTCGCGGTGCAACTGGCGTCGGGCCGGATCGAGCTGGACGCGCCCTGGCGCCTGCCGCGCCGTGACACCCTGGTGGTGGTCTACGACGACGGCCAGGGGTTGGCCGAGGCGGCCGCGCGCAAGCTGCTGGCGCTGGGCTATCGCCAGGTCCACCTGCTCGAGCGCAATGCCGCAGGCAGCGGACTGGCGGCCTGGCGTGAGGGCGGCGGTGAGCTCTTCCGCGATGTGAACGTGCCCAGCAAGGCCTTTGGCGAGCTGGTCGAGCATGAGCGGCAGACGCCGTCGCTGCCGCCCGAAGCGGTCAAGGCGCTGATCGACAGTGGCGCCGACATGGTGGTGCTGGACGCCCGGCGCTTCGATGAATTCCAGACCATGAGCATCCCGGGCGGTACCAGCGTGCCGGGGGCCGAGCTGCTGCTGCGGGTGCGCGACCTGGCGCCCGACCCACGCACCCAGGTGATCGTCAATTGCGCCGGCCGCACCCGCAGCCTGATCGGCGCACAGTCACTGGTCAATGCCGGCATCCCCAACCCGGTGGCTGCATTGCGCAACGGCACCATCGGCTGGACCCTGGCCGGCCTGGCGCTGGCGCACGGCCAGCAGCGCCAGTTCGGCCCCGTCACCGCCTGCCACCTGGCCCTGGCCCAGGCTTCTGCCCAGGCTCTGGCCGACCGTGCCGGCGTGCTGCGCCTGCACCAGGCCGACCTGGCGCACTGGCTGGCCGAGCCCGGCCGGACCACCTACTGCTGGGACGTGCGCAGCCCGCCCGAGTACGCCGCCGGCCATCTGCCCGGCTTTGGCAGTGCGCCAGGCGGCCAGCTGGTGCAGGAGACCGATGTGTTTGCCGCCGTGCGCGGCGCGCGCATCGTGCTGGTCGACGGCGGATGCGCCAGCGACGGCGTGCGCGCCCCGATGACCGCCCATTGGTTGGCGCAGATGGGCTGGCAGGTGGCCTGGCTGGTCGATGCCGGCCCGGCCGGCTTCACTGAGACGGGGCCCTGGCGGCCAGTGTCCGACGTGCCACCTGGCGCGCCGCTGCTGGGCGTGGACGCCCTGGCGCAGGGCCTGGCTGCGGGCCGGCTGGGTGTGCTCGACCTGTCCACCAGCGCCCACCATGTCCAGGCCCATCTGCCCGGTGCGCAATGGGTGCTGCGCAGCCAGGTGGCGCTGGCGATGCAGACCCGGCCGGCGCTCACCGAATGGGTGCTGGTCTGCGCCGACGGCGTACTGTCAGCCTGGGCGACGGCCGAACTGCGCGACCTGGGACGGACCGAGGTATCGGCGCTGGCGGGCGGCCTGGCGGCCTGGCGTGCAGCGGGCCAGCCGGTCGAGGCCGGTGACCGGCAGATGTTCAGCCCGCGCATCGACCGCTACCGCCGGCCCTATGAAGGTAGCGACGCGCCGCGATCGGCCATGCAGGCCTACCTGGATTGGGAATTTGGCCTGGTCGCCCAACTGGCGGCCGACACTACGCATGGCTTCCGGGTGCTGCAGGCGGTCTGAGCATCGGGGCCCTTGCGCGGGGTCAAACCTGGCACGGTCGCGGCCGCGCTCCGGGGGAAACTCCTGCCGGCCCGGCCAGGGGCCGGTCCTTAGAATGGACGGCATCGCTCAAGGAGTTCCACGCAATGCCATCCCAACGCCGCAGCGCTGCCACACCCAGCGCTGATGCCGCCTCCGAGGGCAGCCTGCGAGTGCTCAAGAAGTACCCCAACCGCCGCCTCTATGACACCCGCACCAGCAGCTACATCACGCTGGCCGACGTCAAGCAGATGGTGCTGGACGCAGAAAATTTCGAGGTGCGCGACGCCAAGACCGGCGACGACCTGACCCGCAGCATCCTGCTGCAGATCATCCTGGAAGCAGAAACCGGTGGCATGCCGATGTTCACCACGCCCATGCTGTCGCAGGTGATCCGCTTCTACGGCCATGCCATGCAGGGCATGATGGGCAACTACCTCGAGAACAATCTGCAGGCTCTGGTCGACATGCAGGCCCGGCTGACCGAGCAGACCAAGGGCCTGTACGACCCCAGATCCTTCACGCCTGAAACCTGGGCCCAGTTCATCAGCGGACAGGCGCCGATGATGCAAGGCCTGGTGGGCAGCTACCTGGAGCAGAGCAAGAGCCTGTTCACACAGATGCAGGAACAGATCCAGGCCGGCGTGCTGTTCCCGGGCATGCCGGGCTTCACGCCCAAGCGCTAGTGCAGTGTTCAACGCTATTCGCGACATAAAACCGTGGATTTGCCGCTGTGGCGGCGTTGCAAATCCTCGCCATGCCACTGGGCATGGCTG
>JAYUQJ010000485.1:0-7539 GCA_043756825.1 Betaproteobacteria bacterium
CGTGGCCACAAAGGCCAGAAATCGCGCGCCGGCGGTTACCACAAGGTGGGCTTCGAAGGCGGTCAGATGCCGCTGCAGCGGCGTCTGCCCAAGCGGGGATTCAAGTCGCACAACCTGAAGTTCAACGCCGAAGTCACCTTGGCCGATCTTGAGCGACTGGGCCATGACGAAGTCGACCTGGTGATGCTGAAGTCCGCAGGCTTGGTCGGCCAGCTTGTCAGGCATGTCAAGGTCATCAAGAGCGGTGAGCTGGCCCGCAAGGTCAGTCTCAAGGGGATTGGCGCCACTGCGGGTGCCAAGGCAGTGATCGAGGCTGCCGGCGGCGCCCTGGTCTGATCCACAGCGACGCAGGGTAGACAGTTTTGGCAACCTCGGCAAACCAACTGGCCAAGAGCGGCAAGTTTGGCGATTTGCGTCGCCGGCTGGTGTTCTTGCTGTTGGCATTGGTGGTTTACCGCCTGGGCGCACATATTCCGGTGCCGGGAATCGATCCCGGACAGCTGCAGCAATTGTTCAAGGGCCAGCAGGGCGGCATTCTGAGCCTGTTCAATATGTTCTCGGGTGGCGCCCTGTCGCGTTTCACCGTATTTGCCCTAGGCATCATGCCCTACATATCAGCATCGATCATCATGCAATTGATGACCTATGTGGTGCCGATGCTGGAGGCCTTGAAGAAGGAAGGCGAGTCGGGCCGACGCAAAATTACGCAGTACACCCGGTACGGCACCTTGGGGTTGGCGCTGTTTCAGAGCCTGGGCATCGCGCTGGCGCTAGAAGGCTCGGCGGGCCTGGTGCTCGTGCCCGGCTTTGGGTTTCGCATGACTACCGTGGTCAGTCTGACTGCGGGCACCATGTTCCTGATGTGGTTGGGTGAGCAAATTACCGAGCGCGGTCTGGGCAACGGTATTTCCATCTTGATTTTCGGCGGTATTGCGGCCGGGTTGCCGGGTGCCATCGGGGGTTTGTTTGAGTTGATTCGCACCGGTGCCATGAGCATACCGGCAGCGATTTTCATCCTGGCGTTGATTGTCTTCGTGACCTTTGCGGTGGTGTTTGTTGAACGCGGCCAGCGCAAGATCCTGGTCAATTACGCCAAACGCCAGGTGGGCAACAAGGTGTACGGCGGGCAATCGTCGCACCTGCCCCTGAAGCTGAACATGTCTGGCGTGATCCCGCCGATCTTCGCGTCGTCGATCATCCTCTTGCCGGCCACGGTAGTGGGCTGGTTCGCCACGGGCGAAGGCATGCGATGGCTCAAGGATTTGTCGTCCGCGCTATCGCCGGGTCAGCCGATTTATGTTTTGCTGTATGCGGCGATGATCGTGTTTTTCTGTTTTTTCTACACCGCCCTGGTCTTCAACAGCCGGGAGACGGCTGATAACCTGAAGAAGAGCGGCGCCTTCATCCCCGGCATTCGCCCGGGTGAGCAGACAGCCAAGCACATCGACAAGATCCTTTCCCGGTTGACGCTGGCCGGGGCCATCTACATCACGGCGGTGTGTCTGCTGCCTGAGTTTCTGGTCTTGAAGTACAACGTTCCCTTCTATTTTGGTGGTACATCGCTGTTGATCATCGTGGTGGTCACCATGGATTTCTGGGCCCAGGTCCAGAGCTATGTGATGAGCCAGCAATACGAGTCGCTGTTGAAGAAAGCCAATTTCAAGGCGAGTTGAGCGCTTCGTCCGGGCTGATCTCAGCTTTGGCGTTTCATGAATTTAAGTCGCAGTCCGGCCCGTGAATGTGGGCAGTGCTGCTCAAGGAGAAGACGATGAAAGTCGCTGCATCGGTCAAGAAAATGTGCCGCAATTGCAAGGTTATCCGCCGCAAGGGTGTGGTGCGTGTGATCTGCACCGACCCGCGTCACAAGCAGCGTCAGGGTTGAACCCGACCGCCGCATCAAGCAGATAGAGGACCACCATGGCACGTATTGCAGGCATCAACATTCCGCCGCACAAGCACGCTGAAATCGGCTTGACATCGATTTTCGGTATCGGTCGCACCACAGCGCAGAAAATCTGCAGCATGGTGGGCATCGCTTACTCCAAGAAGATCAAGGATCTTACGGACGGTGATCTGGAGAAAATCCGCGACGAGGTCAACAAGATGACCATCGAGGGCGATCTGCGCCGTGAGATTTCGATGAACATCAAGCGGCTGATGGACCTGGGCTGCTACCGTGGTCTGCGGCATCGCCGGGGTCTGCCGATGCGTGGTCAGCGTACTCGCACCAATGCGCGTACTCGCAAGGGTCCGCGCAAGGGTGCTGCGGCGCTGAAAAAGTAAGCTCAGATACCTCGCATTTGATCGAGAAACGATATGGCCAAAGCACCCGCAAACACCGCCGCGCGGCGCGTCAGCAAGAAGATCCGCAAGAACATTGCGGATGGCATTGCGCACGTGCATGCGTCGTTCAACAACACCATCATCACCATCACCGACCGTCAGGGCGGCTCGCTCGCCTGGGCGTCATCGGGCGGCCAGGGATTCAAGGGCTCGCGCAAGTCCACGCCCTTTGCAGCCCAGGTGGCCGCCGAGGTCTGTGGCCGTGCGGCCCAGGAGCAAGGCATCAAGAACCTGGATGTTCGGATCAAAGGTCCGGGTCCAGGGCGCGAATCATCGGTTCGGGCGCTGGCAGCGTTGGGCATACGCATCAACTCGATCAGCGATGTCACACCCGTGCCTCACAACGGTTGCCGGCCCCAGAAGCGCCGTCGCATCTGACCGTTGAGCGTCAGAGGCTTTGAGCCTCTATAATCGAGGGTTTACCGCCAGCCGGTGGGCGCGTTGCGCCTGCCGGCGATTTCATTGAGTGCGGGGCGATGACATCACAGCGTTGATGCCACCCACATAGCGCACACAAGCCCACCGTCTGGGTGCCAGCCTTGCTGCACCAGACTCGCGCGACACAGCCTCGCGTCAGATCATCACTAAGGACGTACAACGTGGCACGTTATTTGGGACCCAAGGCCAAGCTGGCCCGCCGTGAAGGCACCGACCTCTACCTAAAGAGCGCTCGGCGGCCGATCGCCGACAAGTCGAAGTTTGAGACCAAACCTGGTCAGCATGGTCGCACGTCTGGCCAGCGTACTTCTGATTTTGGTTTGCAGTTGCGCGAGAAGCAGAAGGTCAAGCGCATGTACGGCGTGCTCGAACGCCAGTTTCGCCGTTATTTTGCAGAGGCCGAGCGCCGCAAGGGCAACACGGGCGCCAACTTGCTGTTCATCCTCGAGTCGAGGCTGGACAACGTCGTTTACCGCATGGGCTTTGGCTCTACCCGCGCTGAATCGCGCCAACTGGTGTCGCACCAGGCCGTTCTGGTCAATGGCAAGTCGGTCAACATTCCGTCCTACCTGGTCAAGGCAGGCGACACGATCGCATTGCGCGAAAAGGCCAAGAAGCAGTTGCGTGTGACCGACTCGGTCAAGTTGGCGGACTCCATTGGTATGCCCGATTGGGTGTCGGTGGACCAGACCAAGCTCGAAGGCGTTTTCAAGAAAGTCCCGGACCGTGATCAGTTTGGCGCCGAGATCAATGAATCGCTGATTGTCGAGCTGTACTCACGCTGATGCCGAACCGGCACGCCGCGAAGTCGCAGCAGTGCCCATCCCTCGTGCCGGCTTGCCGGGCACGGTGCGAGGTGAATTTTGCCCGGCATGGTCCGTCAGCCTTATCGGTGTAACGAGCCGAGGGTATTGAGAGGAACAGGACTCGATGCAAACTAATCTGCTAAAACCCAAAGCCATTCACGTGGAGCCCCTGGGCTTGAACCGTGCAAAAGTCACGTTGGAGCCATTTGAGCGGGGCTACGGCCATACGCTCGGCAATGCGCTTCGACGGGTGCTTTTGTCTTCGATGGTGGGTTATGCGCCGACTGAGGTCACGATCGCCGGCGTGCTGCACGAATACAGCACTATCGATGGTGTAGCCGAAGATGTGGTGCACATCATGCTGAATTTGAAAGGCGTGGTTTTTCGCCTGCACAACCGCGACGAAGTGACGCTGGTGGTTCGTAAGGAAGGTGAAGGCCCGGTAACGGCACAAGACATTCAGGTGCCGCATGATGTTGAGATCATGAACCCCGACCATGTCATTGCCCATCTGGCCCAAGGCGGCAAGCTGGACATGCAGATCAAGGTCGAGAAAGGCCGTGGCTATGTGCCTGGCAATATGCGTCGTTATGGTGACGAGCCGACCAAGTCGATCGGGCGCATCGTTCTGGATGCGTCTTTCTCCCCCGTACGGCGGGTAAGCTACGCGGTCGAGAACGCCCGTGTCGAGCAGCGCACCGATCTGGACAAGCTGGTCATGGAAATCGAGACCAACGGTGCCGTGACGCCAGAAGAAGCCATCCGCTCATCGGCACAGATCCTGGTCGACCAGCTGGTGGTCTTCACTGGACTCCAACCCAATGAAGTGATGGGCGGCGGCCTTGGCGGCGGCCTCAACCAGCCTGGCAAGGAGACCCACGATCCGATTTTGCTGCGCCCGGTGGATGAGCTTGAGTTGACTGTGCGGTCAGCCAATTGCCTGAAGGCCGAGAACATCTACTACATCGGCGATTTGATTCAGCGTACGGAGACCGAGTTGCTCAAAACCCCGAATCTGGGTCGCAAGTCGCTCAATGAGATCAAGGAAGTGCTTGCATCGCGCGGTCTGACGCTCGGTGCGCGCCTTGAGAACTGGCCCCCCCAGGGGCTTGACAAGCGCTGAATCCCAGCGCGTACAGCCGGGCCAAAGAGCCCGAGCCAACACTCCAGTACCTGACACGGCTGGGGGTGCATAAACAAAGGAAATCATCATGCGACACCGTAATGGCCTTCGTAAACTCAATCGCACCAGTGAACACCGCGCCGCGATGCTGCGCAATATGTGCGTGTCGCTGCTGCAGCACGAAGCGATCAAGACCACTTTGCCAAAGGCCAAAGAGTTGCGCCGGGTGGTCGAGCCGCTGATCACGCTGGCCAAGACCCCGAGCCTGGCCAACCATCGTTTGGCGTTCAATCGCCTGCGTGACCGTGACATAGTGATGAAGCTGTTCAAAGAGCTGGGTCCGCGCTACCAGACCCGTCCGGGTGGCTACACCCGCATCTTGAAGATGGGTTTTCGTGTGGGCGATAACGCGCCGATGGCCTTTGTTGAGTTGGTCGACCGCCCTGCGGTTGCCGCGCCCGCCGAGGACGCTGGCGAGTAAGTGCAGGACTGGTCGTGGGCATGGTCATATGACTGCTTCGCGGTACGGTAAAAAGCCAGCCTTGGGCTGGCTTTTTTGCGTTTGATCGAGCTGCCTGACAGTCTTCGTGCCGAGTGGGCGGAACCTCGCCCAGGACGACGGGTCATCCAAATGATGCGCGCATCCATTTTGCATTTTGTGACCGCTGTATCCGGGTGGCTTGCCAGTGTGAGAGCAGGCCTGCCGAAGTGCATGTTGCTGGCTGCGCTGGCGCTGGTCGGCACGGCGCGGGCGGCTGAGGACTTTCTGGCGCCCGAGCTTGCATTCAAGGTCAGTGCAGTCATGCGGCAGGCGGGACGTGCCGAGCTGCTGGTGAGAATTGCACCAGGCTATTACGTCTACCGTGAACCCTTCAAGTTTTCGGCCGACGGCGCCAGCCTTGGTCCGCCTGAGATACCGGTTGGCAAGGTGAAGTTTGATGAAAACTTCCAGAAGAACGTCGAGACCTACCGTGGCGATCTGCGCATCGTTCTTCCGGTTTTTGCCGCAGCTGGCCCATTTAAACTGACGGTGGTGTCGCAGGGCTGTGCGGACGCCGGACTTTGCTACCCGCCAATGACCACCGAAGTTGCGCTCGACACTGCATTGCTGGTCAAGGCCGACCAAATCAGTGTGCCGGGCACGGCCGTTGCTGGTGGCTTGCAGTCCGGCGCCGCCACAGGGGTGTCCGGCTTTGAGCAAGTGCTGCGCGAGGGTCGGCTCTGGCGGGTGGTGGCAGCATTTTTCGGCCTGGGCTTGTTGTTGACCTTCACGCCCTGCGTACTGCCGATGCTGCCGATACTGTCATCGCTGATCGTGGGTGTGGAAAAACAGCCATCGCGCGGGCGTGGCCTGGCGCTGGCGGGCGCCTACTCACTCGGGATGGCGCTGGTCTACACCGGGCTGGGGGTGGCGGCAGGCCTGGCCGGCGAAGGATTTGCGGCCACCCTGCAAACGCCCTGGGCGATCGGTGCTTTTGCGCTGGTGCTCGTGGTGTTTGCGCTGTCGATGTTCGACGTCTACCAATTGCGTCTGCCGGAGCGATTTACCGGTCAGATGACTGAACACTGCAATCGGCTGCCAGCAGGCCGCGTGCTGGGTGTGTTTGCCATGGGTGGCATATCGGCCTTGATCGTCAGCCCTTGCGTGACAGCGCCCCTGGCTGCGGCACTCCTGTTCATCAGTCAGACCGGCGACGTTGGGCTGGGTGGGTCGGCTTTGTTTGCCATGGCCTCGGGCATGAGCGTGCCGTTGTTGTTTCTGGGCGCGTCGGCCGGGCGTTGGGTTCCCAATGCGGGGGCATGGATGCATGGGGTGAAGCGTCTGTTCGGGTTGATGATGCTGGCCGTGGCGCTCTGGGTGGCGCAGCCGATCTTGCCAGTTGCTGCAGTTATGACGTTGTGGGGCTTTCTGCTGCTGGTCACTGGCTTCTTGTTGCAGCCTTTTTCAAGCTCCACCCACCATCGTCACATCCTGCGCACAGCGCTGCAGCGCAGCGCAGGACTGGCAGCCTTGGCCATGGGTGTGCTGCAATTGTTGGGTGCTGCGTCAGGCGGCAATGACCCCTTGCGTCCCCTGGCCTATTGGGGAACGGGCGGGTTCAATCAAGCCGGCACGGAAGTCATCAAGTTCTTGCCGGTATCCAGCGTTGCCGGGCTGGACGCGGCACTTGCTGCGGCCGCAGGGCGACGCGTCATGCTCGATTTCTACGCTGACTGGTGCGTGTCGTGCAAGGAAATGGAGCGATTCACCTTCCGTGATCCGAACGTTGCCACCCGACTGCAGCAAGCTGTTCTGCTGAAGGCGGACGTGACGGCCAACACCGATGAGCAGCGCGCTTTGCTCAGGCGTTTCGGGCTCTTCGGGCCTCCAGGCATAGTTTTCTTTGATGAAGGTGGCGCCGAGGTGCCAAATGCGCGTGTCGTGGGTTTTCAGGCGCCCGACCGTTTCAGGCAGACCCTGGAGAGCGCTGGTCTGTGACTGTCATGCCAGTTGGGTGCTGCAGGCGACGTGAACGGCGGCGCCTGGCCTCCTTTCGCGATATCCAACGCCGCGCAACCTTTGGTCAAGAAAACAAGCTATACTGTAAAACCAGTCGCGGGGTGGAGCAGCCTGGTAGCTCGTTGGGCTCATAACCCAAAGGTCGCAAGTTCAAATCTTGCCCCCGCAACCAACGTTAGTTGACAAACGCCGGCCAGTCCGGCGTTTTTCATTTCGATGTCTGGTTTTGTTGTGCCTGGCGATGTCATTTGCGCTGCCTGGCAAGTGCATGAGCGGCAGCGTTCCAGCCATCGACGCCAGCGCGTAGATCACGCTGAGCAAGCGCGTTA
>JAYUQJ010000486.1:0-7539 GCA_043756825.1 Betaproteobacteria bacterium
GAGTTGCGCCAGCTCGGCGCGGTGAGCGGTGAATTCGATTACCTGGCGGTGCTGCGCGCGCCCAGCACCCAACGCCTGGACGCCCTGCTCGACCAGATCGGCGCGATCGACGGCGTGCTGCGCACCACCACCTCGGTGTTGCTGGCGATGCGGCTGGATCGCATGGCTTGAGGCCTGCCGATCTCGGGCGGGGTTCATCGAACCGGCCGATGCCGGCCCCCTGCGGCGTGTGCAAGTCTGCGCCGGTCGGGTGCCGTTGCTGAGCAGCATCACGACGGCCCGGGTTGTGACATATGCACAGTCCTGTTCATGCACGAGTTCACGAAAAGTTCCAGTCCGTGTTCCCTAAGCTGGTGGACATGCAGTCAAGGCCCCGCGCATTGCAAGGGCACTGCCAACGGAGATGCAAACATGCTGGACTTTCAAGACCTTTCGCGTGCCCAGACCGTCGAGCGACTGGCTCAGCACGTCGCCTTGCCGTCTCTGCCTGGCGTTGCTGCGCTGCCGCGCCCGCGCGGCTATGCCGGGCCCGAGCGCCGCGGTGCAGCCACGCCGCAGGCACGCCGCATGGCGCAGATGCTCGACACCCTGGATTACGGCATGCTGCTGCTGACCGACGCCGGCAAGGTGGTGCAGATCAACAAGGCGGCACGTCGCGATCTGGACGACGATCACCCGTTGCAGTTGGATGGCCATTGCCTGCTGGCACGCAGCGCACAGGACGCTGCCCCGCTGCGTGACGCGCTGGCGGGGGCGGCCGAGCGCGGCCTGCGCCGCCTGATACAGCTGGGCGAGGGCCGCGGCCGGATCAGCGTGGCGGTGGTGCCCCTGCCGGCCCAGGGTGCCGATGAGCGTCCCGGCGTGGCGGTGCTGCTGGGCAAGCGCCAGATGTGCGAGGAGCTGACGGTCGACTGGTATGCCCGCAGCCATGGCCTGACGATGACCGAGACGGCGGTCATCAAGGGCCTGTGCGCTGACTTCACGCCCCAGCAGGTCGCGGTGCGCCAGGGCGTGGGCCTGGCCACCATCCGCACCCAGATCGGCAGCATCCGCAGCAAGACCGGCGCCAGCAGCATCCGGGCCTTGGTGCGCCAGGTGGCCTTGCTGCCCCCCTTGGTGAGCGCGCTGCAGGGTTTGACCGGTGCCGGCCTGAGCGGCGCAACGGCCGGCGCGCGCCAGCGCAGCGGCCGCCTGCTCGACGCCTGACCGGCCAGCGCGGCCGGCGGCGCTTGGCGTCGGGGCGGGTTTGTCGCGCCGGCGCCAAAACCCGGCGCGGCGGCCGGTTAGCATGAGGGCGGTCGGTCGTTGGGACCGAGAATCCGCCGTCCATGCCAAGTTCCGCCCAAGCTCCAGCCCTGTCCGCCGCCCCGGCGGCATTGGCCAACATGTCAGAAGCGCTGACTGTGCTGTCGGGCCGGGGCGAGATCCGCCGCTACCGCAAGGGCACGTTGCTGATCGAAGAGGGCGATGTCGGCGACACCATCTACATCATCCTGGTGGGCCGGATGCGGGTCTTCAGCGCCGGGGACAACGAGCGCGAGGTCACCTATGGCGTCTACGGCCCGGGCGAGTACATCGGCGAGATGAGCCTGGACGGCGGCCCGCGCTCGGCCAGCGTGATCACCATCGAGCCCTGCCTGTGCGCGGTGGTAACGCGGCGCACGCTGGAGGCCTTCATTGCCGAACGGCCCGGGTTTGCCTTCGAACTGCTGGCCAAGGTGATCCGGCGGGTGCGCTCGTCAACGCTCAGCGTGCGCCAGCTCGCGCTCAATGATGTGTACGGCCGCCTGCGGCTGTTGCTGGCGTCACTGGCGTTGCCACAGGTCGAAGGCGAGCCGCCGCGCATGGAGCGGCTGACTCACCAGGAGATGGCCAACCGCATCGGCTGCTCGCGCGAGATGGTCAGCCGCCTGATGAAGGATCTGGAACGCGGCGGCTATGTGATTGCGGCCAACGGCCATTACGTCCTGGCCAAGGCGATGCCGCACCGCTGGTGAGGCTGCAACCCTGCAGCCCCGGTTTCAGGCCGGTGCGGGCGGTCCGAAATTGCGGTCGGGCTTGGCGGCGCGTTCGTAGTCGGGCGCCACTCGGGCCAGGCGCGCCTCGATCTCCCGGATACGGCTATCGCCTGACGGGTGGGTGCTCAGCCATGCCGGCGGCGTGCCCTTGCTGGCGGACATCATCTTCTTCCACAGGCTGATGCCGGCAGCCGGCCGGTAGCCGGCGCGGGCCGCCAGGCGCAGGCCCAGCGCGTCGGCCTCGGACTCGTCGTCGCGCGAGAAGCGCAGCGTCAGCAACTGGCTGCCCATGTCGGCGGCGGTGCGGCCCAAGTCGCCCAGGCCGAAGAGTGCGGCGCCCAGCTCGATGGCGCCGCGGGTGACCATGGTCTTGCCCATCCGCTCGCGCGCGTGCTCCAGCAGCGCATGCGCCACCTCGTGGCCCATGATCATGGCCACCTCGTCATCGTCGAGGCGCAGCTTGCGCAGGATGCCGTCGTAGAAGCAGATCTTGCCGCCCGGCATGCAGAAGGCGTTGAGTTCACCGGTGCCGATCAGGTTCACGGACCAACGCCATTGCTGGGCCCGCGGATTGCAGCCGCTGGCGAACGGGATGATGCGCGCGGCGATATAGCGCAGGCGCTGCAACTGGTTGTTGTCGGGCGGCGCCAAGGCCTGCTGGGCCTGGGCCTGTTGCAGCATCTGGCGGTATTGCTGGTCGGCGGCCTGTTCCACCTGCTCGGCCGACGCGGCCTTGGTGAAGGCCGACAGCTTGCATTCATCGGCCTGCGCCAGGGCCGGCCCGGCGGCCCCGCCCAGCGCCAACAGCGCCGTTGCGCCCAGCAGGCTGCCGCCCAGCCTGCGCCGGGCATGGAACAGGCAGAGGCAGGCCCCGGGCGCGACCCCCCCGGCCGGGGCCGTATCGGGGCCGGGGCCGGTGTCGGGACGGTACAGGTCGGTCATGGCAGCTCGCAGGGGGGTGGTCACTGCGGGGATATTGCGCCAGTTTGTCAATCGTCAAGCGGTGCACCGCGCACCCGGTCCAGCCGCCGCACCGCATGCCGCATCGTCCACAGCAGTCCCAAGGCCGGCAGGGCCAGCACGGTGGACACGATGAAGAAGGTCGGCCAGCCTATCGACTCGGCCAGCACCCCGGCCAGCGGGCCGACCCAGACCCGGCCCACCGATGCAAAGGCGCTAAGCATTGCAAATTGGGTGGCCGTGAATCGCTGCTGGGTCAGCCCCATGAGAAACGCCAGAAAGGCCGCAGTACCCATGCCGCCCGACAGGTTCTCGAAGGCGATCACCATCAGCAGGCCGCCGTCCACGGGTGTGGCCTGGGTCAGCGCGACGATGCCCCAGTCGAAGGCCGGGATCAGCAGCCCCGGCAGACTGCCCTTGCCCTGGGTGGCCAGCCACCAGAAACCCAGGTTGCTGGCCGCCTGCAGGATGCCGAACAGCATCAGCGAGCGCCACAGGCCCAGGCGCAGCATCAGCAGGCCGCCGAGCAGGGCGCCGCCCAGCGTCAGCCACAGGCCGATGATCTTGTTGACCACCCCCACCTCGGCCGACGCGAAGGCCATGGTCTTGAGCAGGAAGGGCGTCATCAGCGCGCCGGCAAAGGCATCGCCCAGCTTGAAGAGGACGATGAACAGCAGGAACATCGCCGCGCCGGGCTGGGCAAAGTAGCTGCGCAGGCCGCTGAGCAGGGTCTCGAAGCGGGCCCGCCGGGCTGCCCAAGCCGCCAGCGGCAGCGTGAAGGCGATGCCCATCAGCAGCGCCAGCAGGTCGATCCAGCGCGCCTGCAGCGCCGGGGCCAGGCTGCCGCCGGCCAGCCAGGCGCCCAGCAGCCAGCGGGCCACCGGGGTGAAGGCATGCAAGGTGGCCAGGTAGCCTGCGGCCACCGCCAGCAGCACCGCACCAAAGCCCAGCAGGTCGTGGCGGGCCGGGGGCGGCGGCGGCGCCTGGGGGTCTTCCGGCAACGGCCGCAGGCGCGGCAGTGCCAAGGCCGACAACACGGCCGCCCCGACCATCAGCCCGGCCATCAGCCGGTAGACCTGCGGCCAGGTCCAGCCGCTGCCCTGCACCGGATCGGTCCAGATCAACGCCACGCCGCCCGAGACGATCATCGCCAGCCGGTAGCCCAGCACGTTCAGCGATGCGCCCAGGCCGCGTTGGCTGGGCCGCAGCAGGTCGGTGCGGTAGGCGTCGATCACCACGTCCTGCGAGGCCGAGACGAAGGCCACCACCACGGCCAGCAGCGCGAAGGCCTGCAGCGCACCTTTGGGCGAGGTGGCCGCCAGGCCCCACAGCGCGCCAGCCAGTGCCAGTTGGGTCAGCACCAACCAGCCGCGGCGCCGGCCCAGCGCGGGCCACAGCTCGAAACGGTCCATCAGCGGCGCCCACAGGAACTTGAAGGTGTAGGGCAGGCCGACCAGACTGAGGAAACCGATGGTCGCGAGGTCGATGCCGTCCAGCGTCAGCCAGGCCTGCATCGCCTGGCCCGTCAGCGCCAGCGGCAGGCCGGACGCAAAGCCCAGCAGGCAGACGACAGTCAGGCGCCGCAGCGCACTGATCTTTGCCGTTAGGCTGAAAGACTCGGCCGGTGCTGGATGTGACGGGTCAGGCGTCGGCAGCGGCATCGCGGCATTCTAGAGAGCAGCCCGGGCGGCCGGTCTTCAAACGCCGACCAAGAACAGCACCGCAGCCACGGCCGTGGCCGGCAATGCCCCCAGCAGCAGGCCGCCGGCACCGATCGACCCATCTTCAAAGCCGTGCTTGAGCAAGGCCACGCCCGCCGGGTTGGGGGCGTTGGCGATCACCGTCAACCCACCGCCGGCCACGGCGCCGGCCACCAGCATGTACTTGGCGGGGTCGGAGATGCCGGTGATGAGCGAGCCCAGGTAGGTCAGCGCCGCGTTGTCAGTGATGGCTGTCAGGCCCAGGGCGCCGAAGAACAGCGCCGTCGGCTCCAGCCCCGACACGATGGGCTGCAGCCACCACTGCTGCAAGCCGCCCAGCACCACCAGGCCGGCGAGGAAGAAGCCGACCAGCAGCGCTTCCTTCAGGATCAGCGGCGACTGGTGGCGTTCATAGGCCTGCGTGAAGCCGAGGAACATCAGGAACAGGCCGAGGAAGATGACCGGGTGGTGGGCAAAGGCCACCACGGCGGCCAGGAAGGCGAGGTGGATCGTGATCACGAGTGGCGGCACCGGCGCGGCGGCGGGCGCGGCCGGGTCTGTGGACGGGGCCGCACTCAAGTGCTGCCGCAGCAGCCACGTGATGCCTGTGGCGTTGATGAGCACGGCGATGCAGGCCTTCCAGCCGAACTGCGTGGCCATGAAGGCGCTGTCCCAGCCCCACGTTGCAGCCACCATCAGCACGGGTGGCGCGGCAAAGGTCGTCAGCGTGCCGCCGATCGAGATGTTGACGAACAGCACACCCAGCGCGCCGTACTTCAGCCACTCCGGAATGCCGGGGCGGAAGACCAGCGGCGCCAGCATCAGCGCGGCCAATGTCATGGCGGCAGGCTCGGTGACCAGCGAGCCCGCCAAGGGCACGAAGGCCAGGCACAACCAGGTCTGTGCCAGGGCGCTGGGCAGTGGCATGCGGCGCGCAATCATCGCCACCAGCGCCTTGATGAATTCCAGCACCGGCCTGGAGCCGGCCACGACCATGATGACGAAGACAAACAGGGGCTCGGTGTAGTGGCGGGTTTCGGCGTAGGCGATGGCCCTGTCGCCGCCTTCAACGGCGGCCATGCACGCAACCAGCACCACGGCCCAGAAGCCGAACACCACCTCGACCTCGCCCAAGAGGTGGAACAGGCCCGAGTGCCGCACATGCCGGTGCGCCAGATGCTCGAAGAATTTGGTGGAGAAGGTATGCACGACCGCGAGTGCGAACAGAACGGCGGCGATGACTTCGATGTTCATGGGGCCGGACGATGCCACGGACGCCAAAGCCCCTTTTCGGCGCCGGCGCCTCTTGTCAACCGGGCATCAGCCAGGTTTGGCGACGCTGGCGGGTGCGGCCGGCGCAGCAGGCAAGGCCCCCGGATGCTGCCGATAGATCGCCTGCGCCAGCGCCAGCAGCGTCTCTTTCGGCAACTCGCCCACGAGCGCATAACCCGCACCTTCTTCAACCCAGTAGAACAGGCCCAGCTTGCCCTGCTGCTCAAAGCGGAAAGCGGCGTCGGTGCCTTTGTCGGGCTTGCGCAGGTAGACGGTGACGCGGCGGGGTTGCCCATTGACCGGCGCGTCCTGGTACATCAGCTGCGCGCTTTTGCCGGGGCCGTCGGGCAGCAGCCGGCCGCCGACCAACTCGAAACCCTGCGCCTGCAGGTTGAAGAGCTTGACGGGGATGTCGATGCGGCGCGTCAGCCAGCGCGACAGGTGTTCTTCCTGCGCCTTCACTTCCACGGCGTGGCGCGGCTCGGCGACGTAAACACTGTGGGCAAAGGCGGCGCGCTGCACCCAGCCCTGCGCCGTGCCGGGGGCCAGTTGCTGGCGCAGTTGCGCTGCCAGTTCAAGCTGGCGCTGTTGTTGCCATTGCCACACCACACCGCCGCCCAGCAGTGCACCCCCCACCACCAGGCCTGCCGCTGCGGCGGCCATGGCCCAGCGCGGCGGTGTCCTGGATTCGCGGCGCCAGACGGCAGCCGTCAAGGCCTCAGGGGCGGGCTCGTGCAGCACGCTGCCGAACATGCGGCCCAGCACCTCGCGGTCAGCGGCCCAGGCTTGCACGCGCGCCATGTCGTCGGGGTGGGTCTGCAGCCAGGCTTGCACCTGGTCGCGCTCGGCCGCTTCAAGTTCGCCGTCGACCCAGGCGCTGAGTTGTTCGTCGGTGATGTCGCCGCGCCTGCCGCCGCGGTGGTGGTCGTGCCCGCCGTCGCTGCCACCGTGATTCATGGGTTGCTCATCCATGCTCATACCACCCGCTTGAGCTGTGTGGCCGGCTGGGCCCGGGCGGGGTGCGCCTGCCCGTCCAGAAACTTGCGCAAGGTGGCACGGCCGCGGCACACGCGCGACATCACGGTGCCGATGGGGATGCGCAGCACGCCCGCCACTTCGGCGTAACTGAACTGCTCCACGCACACCAGCAGCAGCGGCTCGCGCTGTTCGGGCGACAGTTGCGCCAGCGCGGCTTGCAGGTCCAGCCGCAGGCCTATGTTCGAGCCCGGGTCGGCGTTGTTCTCGTCTTGCACCCGTTGCAGTTCAGCGGGGTCGGTGACGGTCATGCGGGACTCCCGGCGCACCGTGTCCTGGTGCGCGTTGTGCGCAATGGACAGCAGCCACACGCCCATCTCGCGCTGCGGGTCGAATTGTTGCCAGTGCGACAGCGCCCGTTCCAAGGCCTGTTGCGACAGGTCGTCGGCCGCAGCGGGGTCAAAGGTCAGCGCCCGCGCGTAGCGGCGCAAACGCGGAATGACGTCCAGCAGCTGCAGTCGAAAGGCGGGCGGAGCGTCCAATGTCAGGCTTACGGTCGGGGTGCCTGCATTATTCCCCGGCGCCCACGCTCCTACGCCATCCAGCGCTGCCAC
>JAYUQJ010000487.1:0-7520 GCA_043756825.1 Betaproteobacteria bacterium
GCCACGCTGGCGGCGTCGTAATTGGGCGTTTTGCCGCCGCGCAGGATGACATGGCAATCGCGGTTGCCATTGGTCTGCACGATGGCAACCTGGCCGTTCTTGTGCACCGACAAAAAGTGATGCCCACGCGCGGCCGCCTGGATGGCGTCGGTGGCGATGCGCACATTGCCGTCGGTGCCGTTCTTGAAGCCGATCGGCGCGGAGAGGCCCGAGGCGAGCTCGCGATGCACCTGACTCTCGGTGGTGCGCGCGCCGATCGCGCCCCAGGCGATCAGGTCACTCACATACTGCGGGCTGAGCAGGTCGAGAAATTCCGTGCCGGCGGGCAGGCCCAGCGCATTGATCTCCAGCAGCAGCGCGCGGGCCCGGCGCAGGCCCTCGTTGATGCGGAAGCTGCCGTCCAGCCGCGGGTCATTGATATAGCCCTTCCAGCCCACCGTGGTGCGCGGTTTCTCGAAATACACCCGCATCACCACGATCAGCTCGCTGTGCAGCTCGTCGGCCAAGGGTTTGAGCAGCTGGGCATAGTGCATGGCCTGGGCATGGTCGTGGATCGAGCAGGGCCCGACCACCACCACCAGCCGGTCGTCGCCGCCCTGCAGCAGCGCGCTGATGGCTTCGCGGGTGTGCTCGACCAGGGCCTCGATGGCGGCGGTCACGGGCAGCTCTTCCAGCAGCACGGCCGGCGAAACCAGGGCCCGCACCGCGGCGATGCGGGTGTCGTCGATGCGAGTGGTGTCGAGGGTGCCGGCTTCCACAGCGCTTGGTCGAATGTCCTGGGCAGGCATGCGGTGGGCTTTCAGGGGATCGTCGGATGCGGGATCAGCGTGGCGCGCTGCGGTCGCGCAGCCAGGCGGCAAAGGTGGCTTCGTCGATCTCGCCCGAGGCCAGGCCGAACATCGCCACGGTGGCCTCGGCCTGCGAGGCCGTCAGGCGCTGACCATTAAGACCGAGGAACAGGCCCACCGCCAAAAAGGCAGCGCGCTTGTTGCCGTCCACGAAGGGGTGGTTCTGCGACAGGCCAGATGCATAGGCAGCAGCCAGGGCCGCCAGATCGGGTTCGCCATAAGCGGCCAGATTGAGTGGCCGCGCCAGCGCCGAGTCCAGCAGCCCCTGGTCACGCAAACCGGACGCGCCACCGTGCATCGCCAGGCTCTCATCGTGCAGCAGCACCAGCAGGCGGCGGTCAATCCAGCGCCAGCTCATTTGGCCAGCGCGCGGAAGGTGTCGCGGTAGTCACGCATGAACTCGCGGCCCAGTTCGAGCTGCTGCTCGAAGCCCGGGTCGAGCGGCGTGAGGGCAAAGCCGTCCGGGGTTTCGGTGACATAGACGGTGTCACCCCGCTCCAGCTTGAGCCGCGCCAGCACCTCCTTGGGCAGGATGACACCGACCGAGTTGCCGATCTGGGTGAGCTTGAGGGCGTGCATGGCGGGGCTCCAGCGAAGTTATAACCAATGTTATACCGAACCGGGGAGCGATGCCGGATGAAATCGGCCCGCCGGGCGCAGGGCGCGCGGCGGGCCGCGTTGGTCAGCAGCCGGCCGGGCTGCGGCCGCGCGGGCGCATCAGGCCGTCACGCCGCCCGGATTGCGCAGCCGGATGTGCAGCTCCTTGAGTTGCTTCTCGTCGACCAGGCTGGGTGCGCCGGTCAGCAGGCACTGGGCGCGCTGGGTCTTGGGGAAGGCGATCACATCGCGGATCGACTCGGCCTTGCTCATCAGCGTGGCGATGCGGTCCAGGCCGAAGGCCAGGCCACCGTGCGGTGGCGCGCCGTACTGCAGCGCGTCGAGCAGGAAGCCGAACTTCAGCTGCTGTTCCTCGGGCGAGATGTTGAGCGCGGCGAACACCTTGGCCTGCACATCGGCGCGGTGGATACGCACCGAGCCGCCGCCGATCTCCCAGCCGTTGAGCACCATGTCGTAGGCCTTGGCGATGCAGGCGCCCGGGTCGGTGTCCATCAGGTTCTCGTGGCCGTCCTTGGGCGCGGTGAAGGGGTGGTGCACCGCGTTCCAGCGGCCGGCCTCCTCGTCGTGCTCGAACATCGGGAAATCGACCACCCACAACGGCGCCCAGACATCGTTGAACATGCCGTGGTTGCGGCCGAACTCGCTGTGGCCGATCTTCAGCCGCAGCGCGCCCAGCGCGTCGTTGACCACCTTGGCCTTGTCGGCGCCAAAGAAGATCAGATCGCCGTTGCAGGCGCCGGTGCGGGCGATGATCTCGGCCACGGCGGCGTCGTGCAGATTCTTCACGATCGGGCTCTGAAGACCCGACCGCAGGTCGCTCACGCTCTGGCCCTTGCCGATGTCGTTGACCTTGATCCAGGCCAGGCCGCGCGCGCCGTAGATCTTGACGAACTCGGTATAGGCATCGATCTCGCCACGGCTCATCTCGGCGCCGCCCGGCACCCGCAGCGCCGCCACCCGGCCGCCCTGGGCGGTGGCCGGCGCGCTGAAGACCTTGAAGTCGACATCGCGCATCACGTCGGTCAGCTCGGTGAATTCGAGCTTGACGCGCAGGTCGGGCTTGTCCGAGCCATAGCGGTGCATCGCCTCGGCATAGCTCATCTCCACATAGACCGGCAGCTCCACCCCCAGGGTCTTGCGGAAGACGGTGCGGATCATGGCCTCGGTGATGGCCCGGATCTCGGCTTCGTCCAGAAAGCTGGTCTCGATGTCGATCTGGGTGAACTCGGGCTGGCGGTCGGCGCGCAGGTCCTCGTCGCGGAAGCATTTGACGATCTGGTAGTAGCGGTCGAAGCCGGCCACCATCAGCAACTGCTTGAACAACTGGGGGCTCTGCGGCAGCGCGAAGAAGGCGCCGTCGTGAACCCGGCTGGGCACCAGGTAGTCGCGCGCGCCCTCGGGCGTGCTCTTGGTGAGCATCGGTGTCTCGATGTCGATGAAGCCCTGCTCGTCCAGGAACTTGCGCACCTCGATGGCCACGCGGTAGCGCAGCCGCAGGTTCTTCTGCATCTGCGGGCGGCGCAGGTCGAGTACCCGGTGGGTCAGCCGCACCGTCTCGGACAGGTTGTCGTCATCGAGCTGGAACACCGGCGTCACGCTGGGGTTGAGCACCTCGAGTTCGAGCGCCAGCACCTCGATCTTGCCGCTGACCAGGTTGGCGTTCTCGGTGCCGGCCGGGCGCGCCCGCACCCGGCCGATGACCTTGAGGCAGAACTCGTTGCGTATGTCCTCGGCGGTCTTGAACATCTCCGGGCGGTCGGGGTCGCAGACGATCTGCACCAGGCCTTCGCGGTCGCGCAGGTCGATGAAGATCACGCCGCCGTGGTCGCGGCGGCGCTGCGCCCACCCCATCAGCGTGACGGTCTGGCCCAGCAGCGCTTCGCTGACCAGGCCGCAGTAAGTGGTTCTCATGGCGGACTCCAAGGCATGTTCACAAAGAGGCGCTGCAACCTGGGCAGGCACCGTGGTTCAGGGGTGGGTCTTGGCGTGAAACGGGCTGTGTTGCAGGCCGTCAGGGCCAGGTGCTGAGCCGCAGCGCCCGGCCCGGTCAATTTCGGCCGTTGCTGCGCAGCGGCAAGGGTGGCGCCGGCGGTGGCGGCACCACCACGCCCATCGAGATGATGTACTTCAGCGCCTGGTCCACGCTCATCTGCAGCGGCCGCACCTGGGCCCGCGGCATGATCAGGAAAAATCCCGAGGTCGGGTTGGGCGTGGTGGGCACGTACAGGCTGACATGCTCGCCGTCCAGGTGGGTCTGCACCTCGCCGCCCGGGCGGCCGGTGACGAAGGCAATGGTCCAAGACCCGGCATGCGGGTACTGCACCAGCACCGCCTCGCGAAAGGCATTGCCGCTGCTCGAAAACAGCGTGTCCGACACCTGCTTGACCGAGCTGTAGATGGCGTTGACGATGGGTATGCGCGACATCAGCCGGTCCCATTGACGCACCCACCACTGGCCGAAGATATTGGTGACGAAGACCCCGGTGGTGAGCATCATCGCCACCATCACCAGCACGCTCAGGCCCGGCACATGGCGCAGCGATTCGATGAAGGCGTCCGCCCCGGTGGGCAGCAGCGCCTGGCTGAGGGTGAGCAGCCACAGGAACATGCCGTCCATCAGCCCGAGCAGCCACAACAGCACCCAGATGGTGATGGCCAGGGGCAGCCAGACCAGCAGGCCGGCGATGATGTACTTTCTCACACGAGGGGTCTTCCGGACTGTTGCTGCGGGGCGGGCGGTGGGCGGCTCATGACGCGGCCGGCGCGGCGCTGCCGGCACCGGCGGCGGGGGCGGCAGGGGCCGGTGCAGCGGCGCTGCGGTCGGACGGCTTGTCGGCGGCTTTGTCGGCGGCCTTGCCGTCGGATTTGTCTGCCGGCGGGTCGCCGGCGCCGGGCTTTTCGGCCCCGGCGGGTTTGTCCTGGCCCTCGCCCGCCGGCGCGGCGACAGGCGCTGCGCCGCTGCCCTTGAAATCCGTGGCGTACCAACCCGAACCCTTGAGCTGGAAGCCCGCCGCCGTCACCTGCTTGGTGAAGGCCTCGGCCCCGCAAGCCGGGCAGGTGCTGAGCAGTGGGTCGGACATTCTTTGAAGCACGTCCTTGGCGTGGCCGCAGGCTGAGCAGCGATAGGCATAGATCGGCATGGCTGAACCCTTGACGCAAAGCCCACGATTATACGGCGCCGCCCTGCGCCAGCCAGGCCGCGCCAGACCACACTCGGCGCAGGCGCGGCCGGCTCAGCGGTTCAGGCCGCTGGTGTGGTGGTCGGCGGCATGCCGGTTGGCCAGCCATTGCGGCGCCAGCGATCCCGCCACCATGGCCACCACCGCCGCCAGCAAACCCGCCAGCTGGCCCGGGAAGTGGTCGCCCATGGGGCTGACCTGCGGCATGAAAAGTATCCACACCGCAATCCCGGCCGCCACCGACGCGATGGCCCCCTGGGTGCTGGCACGGCGCCAGTACAGGCCGAAGACCAGCGGCACGAAGGCCCCGACCAGGGTCACCTGGTAGGCCCCGGACACCAGGTCGAAGATCGGCGTGCCCTTCATCGCGATCGCATAGGCCAGCACCAGCCCGGCAAACGCCACGATCGACCAGCGCATGGCGCGCAGCTGCTGGCGGTCATCCATATGCGGGCGCAGGTTCTTCAGGATGTTCTCGACGAAGCTGGTGGACGGCGCCAGCAGCGTGGCCGACGAGGTGCTCTTGATCGCCGACAGCAAGGCGCCGAAGAACAGGATCTGCATCAGCAGCGGCATCTTTCCCATCACGAAGGTGGGCAGCAGGCGCTGGTAGTCGTCCTTGGCAATGGCCAGGGCCTGATCGCCCATCACCACCACCGCGCTGGCCACGATGAACATCGGCACGAAGGCGAACAGGATGTAGCTGACCCCGCCGATCACCGCGCCGTTGCGGGCGGTGCGGGCGTCCTTGGCCGACATCACGCGCTGGTAGACATCCTGCTGCGGAATGCTGCCCAGCATCATCGTCAAGGCCGCGCCGATGAAGAAGGCCACGTCCCTGAAGCTGGGCTCGGGCAAAAAGCGCCACAGATCCTGCGAGCCGATCTTGTCCAGCACCACACCGGCGCCGCCGGCCAGGTCGGCCGAGAACACCGCGATCACGCTCATGCCCAGCACCAGCACGATCATCTGGACGAAGTCGGTCCAGGCCACTGCCAGAAAACCACCCACCACCACGTAGACCAGCACCGCCAGGGTGCCCACCACCATCCCGGTGGTCTCGCTCATCGCGCCATTGGTCAATACATTGAACACCAGGCCCAGCGCGGTGATCTGCGCCGCCACCCAGCCCAGGTAGCTGAGGATGATGGCGGCCGAGCAGAACACCTCGATGCCCTGACCAAAACGCTGACGGTAGTAATCACCGATGGTCAGCAGGTTCAGGCGGTAGAGCCGGGTGGCGAAGAACAGGCCCACCAGGATCAGGCAAGTGCCCGCGCCGAAGGGGTCTTCGACGATCGCGTTCAGCCCGCCCTGCACGAACTTGGCCGGGATGCCCATCACCGTCTCGGCACCAAACCAGGTGGCAAAGGTGGTGGTGATCACCATCACCAGGGGCAGGCGGCGCCCGGCGATGGCGAAATCGGTGGAATTCTTGATCCGGGTACCGGCCCAGACCCCCAGGGCCAGCGTGCCCAGCAGGTAGATCACGACGAAGACGATCAGGGTGGTATTCATGCCGGTGGCCGCAGCAAGGGGGTTGACGACGAAGCGGCGGCATTATCAATGCACCCGCAACACTCACCCGCATCAGGCCGGGCGGACCCCGACGCTCATTGCGGCCAGTGGGTCCAGAGCTGGGTCAGCAGCAAACCCGCCACAAAGCCCACCGCCGCAAACAGCACGGCCTGCAACAGCCGGTTGGTGCGGCGCTGCTCGGCCAGCAGGGCCAGCACTGCCGGGTCGGGCAGGCGCCCTCGCACCAGGGCCTGGTGCACCAGGCGCGGCAACTCGGGCAGCAGCTGGGCATAGCGCGGGGCTTCGTTCTTGAAGCGCTCGGTCAGACCGGCCCAGCCGACCTGGCGGTGCATCCATTGCTCGAGAAAGGGCTTGGCGGTGCTCCACAAGTCGAGCTCGGGGTCAAGCTGGCGGCCCAGGCCCTCGATATTGAGCAGGGTTTTTTGCAGCAGCACGAGCTGGGGCTGGATTTCCACATTGAAACGGCGCGAGGTCTGGAACAGCCGCATCAGCACCTGGCCGAGCGAAATATCCTTCAGCGGCCGATCAAAGTGCGGCTCGCACACCGCGCGGATCGCGCCTTCGAGCGAGTCGACCCGGGTATGGGCCGGCACCCAGCCGCTCTCCAGATGCAATTCGGCCACGCGCTTGTAGTCACGCCGGAAAAAGGCCAGGAAGTTCTGTGCCAGATACTCCTTGTCCCAATCGGTGAGGGTGCCGACGATGCCGAAATCAAGCGCGATATAGCGCCCGAAACTGGCCGGCGCCAAGCTGACCTGGATATTGCCCGGGTGCATGTCGGCATGGAAGAAACCGTCGCGGAATACCTGGGTGAAGAAAATCGTGACGCCGTCGCGGGCGAGTTTGGGGATGTCCACCCCGGCCTCGCGCAGGCGCTGGATCTGGCTGATCGGCACGCCGTCCATGCGCTCCATCACCAGCACCGACGGCGTGCAGTAGTCCCACACCATCTCGGGCACCAGCACCAGGTCCAGGCCCTGCATATTGCGGCGCAACTGGGCCGCATTGGCGGCCTCGCGAACCAGGTCCAGCTCGTCGTGCAGGTAGACATCGAACTCGGCCACTACCTCGCGCGGCTTGAGGCGCTTGCCGTCGGCCCAGGCCCATTCCACCACCCGGGCCAGGGTGTGCAGCAGGCGCAGGTCATGCTCGATCACCGCCAGCATGCCCGGCCGCAGCACCTTGACTGCCACCTCGCGGCCACTCCTGAGGGTGGCAAAGTGCACCTGGGCCACCGACGCGCAGGCCTCGGGCACGGTATTGAAATGCGCGAACACGGCGTCTATGGGCTTGCCGAAGGCCCGCTCCACCAGCGCCACGGCTTGCGCGCCCGGGA
>JAYUQJ010000488.1:0-2816 GCA_043756825.1 Betaproteobacteria bacterium
GATGCCGACATCGATGCGATCGAGAACGTCTGTCGCTGCGGCACCTACGGCCGCATCCGCGAGGCCATCAAGGCGGCGGCAGCGATGCTGCCCTAGGCGTGTGGGGCGCAGAACGCGCCCGGGCCCTGCGCATCGACGGTTTCGCTGCCATGCCAGACCATGTGCCCCTTTTGCGGCCCCGCCGGCCTGGCATCAGCGAAAGGTCACCATGCATTTGACCCCGCCGACGATGCTGCCGTCCGGGTTGGGCAGGTCGAGTTGCACCCGGAAGGTGCCGCTGGCCGCGTCCACCACCCGGTCGATCTGGCGCACGGCGGCGGTCCAGCGGCCCTTGAGCGGCGCCTCGGGCTCGATCTGGGCGATCTCGCCGACGCGCACGCTGCCCAGGCGCGCCACCGGCAGCACCACCTCGACCCGCAAGGGGTGGGTCACCGCCAGCCTCAGGATCGGCCGGGCGCTGTCGCCCGACTGGGCCAGCTCACCCGGTTGCTGCAGCCGGTCGGTGACCGTGCCCGCCACCGGGCTGCGGATGCGCCGCTGCTCCAGCAGCTCGGCCAGGCGCTGCTGCTCCAGCGCGGCCAGTTCGCGGTTGTCGCGCGCCACCAGCAGGTCGGACTCGGCCACCTGGGCGCTGGCCTCGGCCTCGTCGCGCTCGTTGCGCGAGACCAGATCCTCCTTGATCAGCTGGTCCAGCCGGCCCAGCTTGACCTGGGCATAGCGGGTGCGCGCCTCGGCGGCCTTGACCTCGCCCTGCATCCTGGCGCGGTAGCGCGCGCTGGCCAGCGCGGCGGCCTCGACACCGGCGTCCAGCTCGATCAACACCTGGCCTTTCTGCACCACGCTGCCGCGGTCGGCGTTGACCGCGCGGATCAGGCCCGCCACCGGGCTGCGGATCTCCAGCCGCTGGTAGGGCTCGATCAGGCATTCGGCGGTCTGCGCGGCGCGCAGCGCGGCCGGCTGCAGGGCCGCCAGCACCAGGGTGGTGAACAGTGCGGCGCGGGCCGGAGCCTTGCGCCTGGCGGGGTGGGATGCTGCGGAATGTGTCATCGGTTTTGGCCGGCAAAGGCCAGCGAATCGTCGGTCTGGCGTTCCTGTTTCAGGGTCTGGCGGCGCACCCGTGCGCCTTGTCGGGCGGCCCGGCTCTGGCAGAACCAGCGCAGGCAATGCAGGGCCCAAGGCCCCGCCAGTGCCCGGCCGCCCGGCGCCAGCAGCCGGCGCAGCCAGCCGCCCTGGTCGCGCAGCAATTCATCGTCCAGCGCCACCAGGCCCACCGCGCTGCCCGGGTCGCCCTGGCGCGCACAGCGGCCCAGCAACTGGCGGTCGATGCGCGGTGACTCATGGTATTCGGTCAGCACCACATGCAGGCCGCCGGCGGCGGCGGCGGCCGGGGCCAGGCGGATGTCGGTGCCGCGCCCGGCCATGTTGGTGGCCACGGTGACGCGGCCGACCTCGCCGGCGCCCGCCACCTGGGCGGCCTCGTCGGCGTCCTGGCGGGCGTTGAGCAGCTGGTGGTCTATGCCGGCGGCGGCCAGCACCGCCGACAAGGCCTCGGACGCCTGCACCGAGCGGGTGCCCACCAGCACCGGCTGGCCCCGGTCCAGCGCGCGCCGCACCTCGCCGGCCACCGCCTGCCATTTGGCCGGGGCATCGGCAAGGCAGCGGGCGGGCAGCAGGTGCCGGCGCGACGGCCGGTGCAGCGGGATGCGCACCGTCTCCAGCGCATACACCTCGCGCAGTTCGCCGGCCACCTCGGCGGCGGTGCCGGTCATGCCGGCCAGGCGCAGGTAGCGCCGGAAGAAGCGCTGGTAGGTGATGCGCGCCAGGGTGCGGGCCGGTCGGCTGAGGGCGCAACCCTCCTTGACCTCGACCAGCTGCTGCAGGCCGCGCTCCCAGGTGCGGCCGGGCAGCACCCGGCCGGTGAATTCGTCGACGATCTGCACCTCGCCGTCGGCCACGATGTACTGCTGGTCGCGCAGAAACAGCCAGCGCGCCCGCAGCGCCTGCTCGACAAAGGGTTCGCGCATCGCGGCGGTCTGCCACAGGCCCGGATCGGCCGCGCAGGCCTCGGCCAGGGCGCGGCGCCCGGCTTCGGTCAGGCGCAGCTCGCGGCGCTCGCGTGCCAGAACGAAGTGCGGGCCCTCCTGCAAGGCGGCGGCCAGGTCCAGGGCGCGCTGGTAGGCGCCGGGGTCTTCGGCCTCACCCGCCACCTGGGCCAGGATCAAGGGGGTGCGCGCCTCGTCGATCAGCACGCTGTCGGCTTCGTCGACGATGGCCATGTGCAGGCCGCGCAGCAGCAGCGCCTGGGTCGGGCCCGCGCCGCGTTGCAGGGCGCGCAGCCGCCACTGGCTGCGGGTGGGCGCGCCGGCGCTGGCCACCCGGTCCTTGAGGTAGTCGAAGACCAGCTCCTTGTTGGTGCAGTAGGTGATGTCGCAGGCATAGGCGGCGCGACGCGCGTCCAGGTCCAGGCCGGTGACGATGACCCCCACGCGCAGGCCGAGAAAGGCGAACAGCGGCCGCAGTTCGTCGGCATCGCGCCCGGCCAGGTAGTCGTTGACGGTGACCACATGCACCGGCACGCCGGCGGCCGCACCGATGGCCGCGGCCAGCGCCGCCGTCAGCGATTTGCCCTCGCCGGTGGCCATCTCGGCCAGCCGACCCGAGAGCAGGACCGACGCCGCCATCAACTGGCAGGGGTAGGGCCGCAGCCCCAGACTGCGCCAGGCCGCCTCGCGCACGCAGGCCAGCGCTGCGGCCACCGCCGGCACGCTGGCGCCGGCAGCCAGCGCCAGCCGCGCCTGGCGGCGCATCGCCTCGCG
>JAYUQJ010000489.1:0-2811 GCA_043756825.1 Betaproteobacteria bacterium
CGCTCGAGGTTGCGGCCGCGCCACAGTTCGCCATCGGCCTCGGCATGGGCCTGGGCGTCGTGGGCCAGGCGCTGCAGGTCGGCCACCGCCTCGCTTTCAGCCACCACCCAGCGCCGCAGCAGCGGCCATTGGCGGATCAGGCTTTCGTGTGAGATGTCGATCACCGGGTTGCTGGCCAGGGCCACGCCTGCGCCGGGCAGCAAGAAGGCGGTGTCGCTGCGCCGGTAACGGTCGACCACCTGTTGTACCGCCCGGATCGCGGCGGCGTCGTCAGCGCCGGCGCACACTGCGCACAGCTGCAGCCAAGGCAGGGGGCGGCGCAGCGCCAAGCCGTCGGCGGTGCGTTCGGTCAAGGCCCGGAACACCCGCTCCACCATGCCGCCCGGCTCGCCCAGGGCGCCCAGCGCGTGGCGGGCCTCGTCTGCATGGCGGGCCAGTGCGGTGCTGGCGCCCCCGATGGCGAGGTAGTCGTCCAGATCGAGCGGCCGCAGTGGGCCCGGCACTGCGCCCGCGCTGCCCGCCTCGGCCTGCTGGGCCCAGTGCTGCCAGGTGCGCGACAGCGCGTGCTGCATCACCGGCAGGTCGTCGAAATCGTCGCTCACATCATTGAGCAGGCGTTGCACCAGGCGCGGCGCGATGGCCTGGCCGCGCCAATGCACCGGGCCGGTGATGGCCTCCTTGCGTTGGCTGCGGCTCAGGCGCGGCACCAGCACGCTGCCGGCGCTGACGGCCTCGGGCAAGCCGGCAAAGGCAGCGCAGCCGCCCAGGGTGTCCGAGCGCAGGGTCAGGATCACATGGATGCCGGCGCCGGGGTCGGCTGCGGCCTGCAGCAGCAGTTTGACGAAGGCGGCGGCCTCGTCGCTGCCGGGCGAAGTCGGCAGGCCATCGGCGGCGCCTGCGTCGGCATCGCCCGGGTGGGCCAGGCGGCGAAAGCGGAACAGCTCTTCGAACTGGTCCACCACCACCAATACCCGGGTGTCCGCCGGCAGGCGGGCCCAGCGCACCACCTCGACCAGGCCCAGCCCGCCCAGGCGCAACTGACCCTGGATGGACTCGGCGCGCAGGGCCAGGACCGGCTCGCCCGCCCCGGCGCCAGCGTCGGCGGGGGTATCGGCAGGCGCTGGCAGCACTGCGGCCAGCGCCTGGGCCAGGTGGGCGATGGGGTGCTGGCCTGGACGCAGCACTGCGGGCAGCCAGGCGGTCTGCCCCTGATCTTTGTGCAGGCGCTGCAGCGCATGCAACAAGCCGGCCTTGACGAGTGAGGATTTGCCGCAACCCGAGGCCCCCGACACCGCCAGCAGCGTGGTGCGGGCCAGGCGTGCCACCAAGGTGTCGATCTGGGTCTGGCGGCCGAAGAAGCGGTCGGCCTCGCCGGCCTCGAAAGAGCGCAGACCGGGGAAGGGGTTGGCCGCAAGCCGGGCGGCGGTGGCGTCGTCGCTCATGGCGCCGGGGCAGGCTGGGCCGCGAGAAAGGCGCGCAGGCCGTCCTCGTTCAGGCTGAGGCTGGCCTGCAGCACCCGGGCGCTGGCGTTCTCGAAGGTGGATTTCTGCACCGAGGGCTCACCAGCCGCATAGACGCACAGGCGGTCGCGGCCCAGGTGGTCGGCCAGGGCTGGGTGGTCGAACAGGTCGGTGATCCAGTCTTCCGGCTGGCGCGACCAGAACACCAGCACCTGCGGGCACAGCGCCAGGGTCTTGCGCAGCCGGGCTTCGTCCTCGGGCGCATCGCCCTTGAAGCCCAGGGTGCGCACATCCAGGCCCAGCTTGTTGGCCAGCAGGTTTTTCAGCGGGCCCAGGTCGGCCAGGTCGCCGGCCTCGACCAGCAGCGCCAGTTTGGCCGGCTTGGTCACCACCGGCGCCGCAGGCTTGGGCAGGCTGTCCAGCACCTGGGTCTTGAACTCTTCCAGGCTGCCCTGCAGGTAGTCGATGCCAGCATTGCACAGCTCGTTCTGGATGTAGTCGATCAGGTTTTGCTGGGACGGCGCCACGCTGGCGGCGGCCTGGATCCAGACCAGCGGTGCCGGCCGGCCCTGGCGTGCCATCTCGGCCTGGGCCAGGGCCAGCTGGGCCCGATCTCGCGCGGGCGCCAGCGGCTCGATCGACGCATTGCCCGACACCAGGTGCACGCACAGCAGCGCGTCGGCCAGGTCCTGGGTCAGGCGTTGCTGCAGGTCGGCCGCGTTCCAGAGGATTTCATGCTCGGGCACCACCAGGAAGCCGCGCTGCTGCAGGTCGCTGCGCAGGCGCTCGCGCTCTTGCAGCAGTTCGGGCGCCACCCGGTTGATGAAGACCTTGCCGCGCGCCTGCTTGCGCTGGCGGCCGTGCAGGTCTTCCAGGGCCTGGGTCAGGTCCTGCACCATGCGGCTCATGCGCTCCCAGTAGTCGTCGGCATCGCGCTTGCGGTCCAGTTCGCGCCAGCCGCGCGGCTCTTGCACGAAGAACTCGTGGTGGCCCAGTTCGCGCAGTTCGGCCGGCAGCTCGTCGGCATTGCGCAGCGGATGCTTGAAGATGGGCATCAGCTTGCGCCCGGCGGCGCCGTCGGGCGCCTTGAGCCGGCCGAGAAAGCGGTCCAGTTCCTTGCGGCACTCGTCGCTGTCGAAATAGGTGCGCGCCATCAGCGCCATGAAGATGCCGGTGGACTCCACCGCCTCGGCGATCTCGGGGCGCCAGGCCTCGCCCGCGCGCAATTCGGCGGTGTCGCGCCAGATTGCCACCTCACCCACCCGTTCACGCAACTGGTTGCGCATGTCGTCGCAGAAGGTGTCTACCCAACGGTCGGGGCTGTCGTTGGAAACCCGCCGGTAACTGATGA
>JAYUQJ010000490.1:0-2808 GCA_043756825.1 Betaproteobacteria bacterium
GCCGCCGGCGGGCCCGTCCTGGCGCAGATGGCGGTAGACGGTGGTGCGCGAGATGCCCAGGGTCTGCGCGGTGCGGCTGACGTTGTGACCGCTATCCGCGTAGGCCTGCTGCACCAGCAGCGTGGCACGGTCATGCAGGGTGTGGCCGTGTGACCTGGCGCTGGGCAGGCTGGCGCCGGGCGCGACGCCGGGTGCGGCGGGCAGGTGGGCCGCCAGGTCGGCCGCCTGCAGGGCCGTTGCGCGGCCCTGGGCCCGGCAGGCCAGCACGGCGCGGGTCAGCACGGCGCGCAGCTCGCGGAAATTGCCGGGCCAGGGATGCTGGGCCAGCCGCGCCAGGCCAGCCTCGCTGAGGCTGGCGGACGGGTCCAGCGCGGCCAGTACCTGGTACACGGCCCGGGCAAAGTCCTGCCGGTCGCGCAGCGGCGGCAGCACCACCTGAACCACGGCCAGCCGGTACATCAGGTCATCACGGAAGCGCCGCGCCGCCACGTCCAGCGCCAGGTCCACCGCGCAAGCCGCCAGCAATTGCACATCCACCCGGCGTGACTGGGTGCCGCCCACCGGCCGCACCAGCTGGTCGTCGAGAAAGCGCAACAACGCAGGTTGCAGGTGCAGCGGCAGCTCGCGCACCTCGTCCAGCAGCAGGGTGCCGCCATCGGCGCTGGCGATCAGGCCGATGCTGCCCTCGCGGCGCGCACCGGTGAAGGCACCCCCCACATGCCCGAACAATTCGGCCTCGAACAAATCGTCGGGCAGGGCGCCGCAATTGACTGCCACAAAGCGGCCAGGCCGGCCGCTGGCCAGGTGGGCATGCCGCGCCAGCAGCTCCTTGCCGGTGCCGGTTTCGCCCCGGATCAACACCGGCACGCCCATGCGCACGGCAGCCTGCACGGTGCGGCAGGCCTCGGCCACGACCCTGTCGTCGGCGATGAAGCCCGGCGCCACCGCGGCGGCGGCCAGCGGCCGCTGGGCCGGTGGCTTGAGGGGCCGGGCTGCCGCGGCGCCAGCCGCAGGCCGGCTCAACAGGCGCGCCACCAGGGCGCTGCCCAGGCGGTCGCGCAAGGCCAGCTCGGCGCCGGGCAGCAGTGCGTCCAGGCTGCGCATGAACTGCGCGTCGAACAAGGTCCCGAAATGGCAGCCCCGCAGCGGGCCCACCCCGGCCAACAGGCGCTGGGCCTGGGCGTTCAGGGCACTCAGGCGGCCGCCGGTGTCAAAGGCCAGCAGCCCGGCCGACAGCGTGCCCAGGTACTCGGCACGCGGATGCAGGGCCAGCACCCAGCGCTGGCGCATCTGGTCCAGCAGCAGATCGTTCTCGATATGGGTGGCCGCCATCTGCACCAGGGCCTGGGTGTGCTGCTGGCGCGCGGCGTAGCAGGACGACGCGTCCAGCACACCGACGACATCGCCCGCCGCGTCGCGCACCGGTGATGCGGAGCAGGTCAGGCCGTCCAGGGCCAGGCTGAAGTGCTCGGCCCCGCTGACTGCTACCGGGCGGCCGTGGGCCAGGGCCGTGCCCAGGCCATTCGTGCCGCACAGGGCCTCGCTCCATTGGCTGCCGGCAATGATGTTGGCAGCATCGCCGCCCATGGCGAACCGGTTGTCGGCAAAGGAGTCCAGGATCACCCCGTCCGGATCGGCAAAGGCCAGTAGAAAGTTAGTGCCGGCTATCTGCTGGGCCAGGGTCTCCATCTGGGCCTGCGCCAGGCGACGCACCAGCCCCGCGCGGATGCGGCGCCTGGCCAGGTCGCCGGCGTCCACCACCTGGATACGCAGTGGCGCGGCTGCATCCAGCCCGCCGTGCAGGCTGCGTACCCAGCTGTCCAGGATCACGGGCGCAGGTGCGCCACCGGGCGGCAGCCTGCCGCCGCGCGCTTGCAGCGCCCAATCACGGGCCATTTGAACTTGCGGGACGGGCGACATGGGGGGCTCCTGCCGTTGACGCCGGCGCGCAGGGTCAAGCATTTGCCCAGACCCTTGCACCAGCTCTACAGTGAACCGTTTCTGGACAGCGCTGAACATCGGGTGTTCTGCTCCTGCACAGCGTCAGTTTGTCGCAGTCGCGCGGTGCCGGGCCGACCGGCCCTGGCTGCGGGCTAACCCGCACTGGTACGGCAATTGCATTGACCGAGGGACCGTCGGATCTGCCGCCGGTTCACCAAGACCCACAAAACCCCTTGAGGAGTTTCGAACCATGTTGTCGTTTCATCTGAAACCACTTTGTCTCGCGCTTGCCGCCGCGCTGGGCCTGGCCGTCGCGCCGATGGCATCGGCCCAGAACATCGAAAAACTCAAGCAGATGAAGGTCGCCACCACCGACCTGAACATCCCGGTCGTGCCGCAAACCGGCAAGAACGCCGACGCCATCCGCGCCAACCTCAAGCGCGTCAAGCTGCCGCCGGGCTTCTCCATCGATCTGTACGCGGTGGTGCCCGACGCCCGCCACATGGCGGTGGCGCCCAGCACCAACATGCTGTTCGTCGGCACCCGCAAGACCTCGGTCTGGGCGGTGACCGACCGCAACAGCGACGGCGTGGCCGACGAGGTCAAATCCTTCGCGCCGAGCCTGAAGTTCACCAACCCCAACGGGGTGTGCTGGACCAAGGACGGCTTCCTGATCGTGGCCGAGCACAACCGCATCCTCAACTTCCCGGCGGCGGAGTTCTTCTACGAGGGCCCGGACGTGGCCGTGATCGAGGTGGTGCCCCAGGGCCGGCTGATTCCGCCCGAAGAGGAGTCGTACAACCACGGCGCCCGGGTCTGCAAGGTCGGCCCCGACGGCATGCTCTATGTCTCCCTGGGCCAGCCCTT
>JAYUQJ010000491.1:0-2807 GCA_043756825.1 Betaproteobacteria bacterium
CCAAAGGCATCACCGTGCACGTGATCGAGATGGCCGAGCGCCCCATGGCGCGCGCCATCACACCGGCCACGTCGGCCGTGTTCACGGCGGCGCACCAGGCGGCCGGCGTGCAGTTGCACTTTGGCCAAAGCCTGTCTGAGTTGATCGGACAAGACGGCCGCGTGTGCGCGGTCAAATGCGCCAGCGGGCTGAAACTGGACGCTGACTTGGTGGTTTACGGCATCGGCGTGCTGCCCAACACCGAACTGGCCAGCCAGGCCGGTTTGAACGTGGCCAACGGCGTGCTGGTCGACGCCGATCTGCTCACCAGCGACCCCGCCATCTCGGCCATTGGCGACGTGGCCTGCTTCACCAGCCCCTATGCCGCTCGGCCGATCCGGCTCGAATCGGTGCAAAACGCGGCCGACCAGGCACGTGCCGTGGCCCATCGCCTGACCGGCAAACCCGCCGCGCCGTACACCGCCCTGCCCTGGTTCTGGACCGATCAAGGCGAGCTCAAATTGCAGATCGCCGGCTTGTCCGACGGCCACGATGAGCAGGTGCTGCTGGGCGATCCGCTGACACGCCAAATGAGCGTCCTTTGCTACCGCCACGGCCAGCTCATCGCAGTGGAATCAGTCAACCGCCCGGCCGACCACATGGCTGCACGCAAGATCCTGGCGCGTGAACAGCGGCCCAGCGTGGCGGACGCCGCAGCGGACGGATTCGACCTCAAGGCGTATGAGCTGGCCTCGCGCCCGCCAGCCGCTCAAGCCGCCACCTGATCGCCCACCGTGATGCGGTGCAGCAGGCGCCGGTGGCCCTGGTAGCCACCGGTCGCCGCATGCACCAGGCAACGGTTGTCCCACATCAACAGCGTGCCGGCTTGCCAACGGTGGCGGTAGACAAAGCGCTCCTGGCCCTGGTGGGCGAACAACTCGGCCAGCAAGGCCTGGGCCTCGTCCTCGGGCAGGCCGTCGATACCGATGGTGTAGCCGGGGCTGACATAGAGCGCGGTGCGGCCGGTCTCGGGATGGCGCCGCGCCACCGGTTGCAGCTGGGTGGCGAGTGCCGAATCGTCGTACTTGATGGCCATCGAGCGGCCGGCGTCCTTCTCGCCGTAGCGGCCCTGGCGCGAATAGCCCCGGCGCGCCGAGTGCACACCCTGCAGGGGACGCAGCAGCGCCTGCATTGCGGCAGGCAAGGCATCCCAGGCTGCGTACTGATTGGCAAACAGGGTGTCGCCGCCCACGGGCGGTATCACGTCGCCATAAAGCAGCGTGGCGGCGGGCGGGCTGGGCAGAAAACTCCAGTCCGAATGCCAGTTGTCGGCAAAGATCGAGCTGGTCTCGTCGGCCTCGCGCCTGACCTGGGCCACATGCGGGTGGCCGGGGATGGACTGGAAGTACGGATCGGGGCTGAACGGGCCGACCGTGCTGGCAAAGCGCTCCAGGTCTTCTACGCTCATCGCCTGGTCGGGAAAGGCCAGCACCTGGTGGGCCAGCCAGGCCTGGCGGATCTCGGCGACCTGCGCGGCGCTGAGCGCCCGGCACAGATCGACACCGCGCACGCTGGCGCCGCAGGGAGCGACTTCGGGGGACAGGGTCAGGGCCATGGGCTTCTCCGGTGAACGGCCGGGGCGGCGGCACCGCCCGGACACGCCGAACTATCCCGGCCGGCCGGCCGGCCGGCAATGCCCTGGGCGACAGCGGCGCCGCAGGCCCGCAGCCACAATCGCAGCCACTTTCACCCTTCAAGGCCTGCCCGATGATTGTCGTCCACCACCTCAACGATTCCCGCTCGCAACGAGTGCTCTGGCTGCTGGAAGAACTGGGCGCGCCCTATGAGATCCGGCACTACGCCCGCAATGCCACCACCCGGCTGGCGCCACCCGAACTGATGACCATCCACCCGCTGGGCAAATCACCGGTGGTGCAGGACGCGGGCCGTACCCTCATCGAATCGGGCGCGATCGTCGACTACCTGATCCGCCACCACGGCAAGGGTCAGCTGCAGCCCGCCGCAGGCAGCGATGAGTTCGAGGCCTATAACCAATGGCTGCACTATGCCGAGGGCTCGGCCATGCTGCCGCTGATGCTCAAGCTCTACACCTCGCGCCTGGGCGATGCGGCGGCCCCACTGGGCCCGCGCATCGAGAGCGAGCTGGCCAACCACCTGGGCTATGTCAACCGCAGCCTGGAGGGCCGCGACTTTCTGGTGGGTGACAGCCTGAGCGGCGCCGATGTCCAGATGAGCTTTGTCGGCGAGGCCGCGCGCGGCCTGCGCGCCAGCTACCCGGCGATGGACGCCTGGATCAAGCGTCTGCAGGCCAGGCCGGCCTACCAGCGGGCGCTGGCACGCGGCGGCCCCTACGCCCTGGCCAGCTGAACCGCAGCCGGTGCGGCAAGACGCGGCGCCTTACCCGCGGCGCCGCCCCACCAGCACGGTGCAGCCGGCTGGCCCGTAATGCTCGGCATGGCGGGTGCCTCGCGGCACCTCGCAGCCCTGGCCCTCGCCCAGCCACTCGGGCCCGCCTGCCCGGGTCAGGGTGAGGCCCCCGCGCAGCACCAGCAGGCGGGCGTCGAAGGGGTGATCGTGCTCGGCCAGCACCAGCTCGGGCTCCCATTCGCGCACCAGCACCTCATTGAAACCGTCTTGCGCCAGCGCGGCGCGGAACGCGTTCTCGTCCATGGCAGATCCTTCAGCGCATTGAAGCGTTCAACTTGGCCAACAGCGCCGATCCCGGGCACAGATCGGCCTCGGCCAACTGGTTGAGTGGCCGGGCCACGGTGTTCAGGCCCTGGTGCAGGTCACCGGCCTCGGGGTCG
>JAYUQJ010000492.1:0-2804 GCA_043756825.1 Betaproteobacteria bacterium
TTGTCGTGGTTGCGCATGAAGGGCGCGTACACCGCCCGCATCAGCAGCGTGGCGCGCTCGTCGTCCGAGCCGATGACGATGCGGTCGGGCCGCATGAAGTCTTCCACGGCCGCGCCTTCTTTCAGGAACTCGGGGTTGCTGACCACCGCGAAGGGCATCGCCAGCCCGCGCTTTGCCAAGGCTTCGGCGATCTTGGCGCGCACTTTGTCGGCAGTGCCCACCGGCACGGTGCTCTTGTCGACCACCACCTTGTAGTCGGTCATGTTGCGGCCGATGTTCTCGGCAGCGGCCAGCACATATTGCAGGTCGGCCGAGCCGTCTTCATCGGGCGGCGTGCCCACGCCAATGAATTGCAGGGTGCCGTGGCCCACGGCGGCGGCGGTGTCGGTGGTGAACTGCAGACGGCCGGCGGCGGCATTGCGCTGCACCACGGCGTCCAGCCCGGGCTCGTGGATAGGCACCTCGCCGGCCTTGAGCATGGCGATCTTGCGCGCGTCCACATCCACGCACACCACATGGTTGCCCATCTCGGACAGGCAGGCCCCGGTCACCAGACCCACATACCCAGCACCGACCACGGTAATCTTCATCTCGGTCTTTCCTTGCGGCCATCGGCCCAGCTTCGCAGCCGCAATTTTGCCTGCCGGCGCAGCACCTGCCGATGCCGGGCAGGGCGGCGCGTGGCGATTGACACGGAAACACCATAGGCCTGGGCAGCGCCCGGGCCAAAATCCAGGCCTGCGTCACGGCCTGCCACGCCCCGCCCAGCGGCCGCAATAAATGCGAGCTTGCAGGCCAGCCCCACCCTTGCGGATCGACCCCATGAAAATACTGCTCACCGGCGCGGCCGGTTTCATCGGCTACCACGTGGCCCGGCGGCTGCTAGACCGCGGCGACAACGTGGTCGGGCTGGACAACCTGAATGCCTACTATGACCCGCAGCTCAAGCGCGACCGCCTGGCCGGCCTGAGCAGCGACGCCGGCTTCCGCTTCGTGCAGATGGACGTGGAAGACCGCGCCCGGGTGCCGGCGCTGTTCCAGGCCGAGGGCTTCGACCGGGTCGTGCACCTGGCCGCCCAGGCCGGCGTGCGCCATTCCCTGGTCGACCCGCTGGCCTATATCGACAGCAATGTGGTGGGCTTCACCAATATCCTGGAAGGCTGCCGCCACAGCGGCGTGGGGCATCTGTTGTATGCGTCCAGCTCCAGCGTCTACGGCGGCAATACGCAGATGCCCTTCGCGGAGCAGCACAGCGTGGACCACCCGGTCAGCCTGTACGCGGCCACCAAGAAGGCCAACGAGCTGATGGCCCATACCTACAGCCACCTGTTCCAGCTGCCCACCACCGGGCTGCGCTTCTTTACCGTCTATGGCCCCTGGGGCCGGCCAGACATGGCGCTGTTCCTGTTCACCCGGGCGATCCTGGCCGGCGAGCCGATCAAGGTGTTCAACCACGGCCGCATGGTGCGCGATTTCACCTACATCGACGACATCGCCGAGGCGGTGCTGCGCACCCTCGACCGACCGCCCGCCGCCGACCCGGCCTATGACAGCGCGCTGCCCGACCCCAGCCGCAGCGCGGCGCCCTACCGGGTGTTCAACATCGGCAACCACCAGCCGGTGCAGCTGATGGACTTCATCGAGGCGATCGAGCGCCATGCCGGCCGGCCGGCGCTGCGCCAGTTCTGCGTGATGCAGCCCGGCGACGTGCCGGCCACGCATGCCGACGTCAGTGCCCTGGCCGACTGGGTGGGCTTCCAGCCGACGATGGCGATCGACGAAGGCGTGGGCCGCTTCGTCGCCTGGTACCGGGCCTACTACGGGGTTTGACGCGCCGGCGGGTCTCGGTCGCTCAGGCGCCGGCGGCCTCCTGGCGCTGCACCCATTCGGTGGACAGCAGCTTGCGATCGATCTTGCCATTGGGGTTGCGCGGCAACGGGCCGGTGGCCGGCTCGAATCCCGCCGGCACCATATAGGCCGGCATGCGGTCCTTGCACCAGGTCATCAGGCCGGGCAGGTCGAGCGCGGCGGCACCCTGCGCCGGCGTGGCAATCACCTGGATCACCTGGCCCAGCGTGGCGTGGTCGACACCAAAAGCCACGCACTCGCCGACCCGCCGCGAGGCATACAGGATCTCCTCGACCTCGTTGGGGCTGACCCGGTAGCCCGAGGTCTTGATCATCTCGTCGCGCCGGCCAATGAAGTAGAGAAAGCCGTCGGCATCGCGGCGCACGGTGTCGCCCGAAAACACCGCGTACTCGGGCAACTGCAGGGCCGGGTGCCGGCCCGGCAACAGGCGGTAGCGCTCGGCGGTCTTCTCGGCATCGTTCCAGTAGCCCTGGCCCACCAGCGGCCCGCGGTGCACCAGTTCGCCGGCCTCGTCGGCTGCGCACTCCGACCCATCGGGCCGCAGCACCAGGATCTCGGCATTGGGGATGGCCTTGCCGATCGAGTCGGGCCGCCGGTCCACCTCCTCGGGCGGCAGGTAGGTGGACCGGAAGGCCTCGGTCAGCCCGTACATCAGAAAGGGCCGGGCCTGCGGCACACGCTGGCGCAACTGGGTCAGGATCTCGCGCGGCATGCGGCCGCCGGTGTTGGCAAAGTAGCGCAGGTGTTCGTTGATCGACGCAGGCCAGTCGCTCTGGGTCAGCTGCATGTAGAGCGGCGGCACCGCCGTCAGGCCGGTGACCTTCTCGCGCGCCAGGGCCTTGAGCACATCGCGCGGCAGCAGGTAATTGAGCAAGACCACCCGCGCCCCGGCATGGAAGGCGGTGGTCAGCTGGCTGAAACCGGCATCGAAGGAC
>JAYUQJ010000493.1:0-7460 GCA_043756825.1 Betaproteobacteria bacterium
ATCAAGGCGGTCTTCTTCAGCAGCGGCAGCAAGGCCATGGCGTGAGCTTCCTTTTCAACATGAAGGGGCCCGTGCAGGCCCCCAAGACTGGCGGCATTCTAGGGGCCGGGCCGGCCCAATTCTCAGGATCAACCCGGGTCCAGAAAGTAGCGTTTCAAGCCGGCCAGGATCATCTCCACCGCCACCGCCGTGAGCACCAGGCCCATCAACTTTTCGATCGCCGCCACCATCGATTCGCCCAGCCAGCGTTGCAGGCGCTGGGCCGACAGCAGCACCGCTGTCGACAGCGCCATCGCCAGGGTCAGCGCGCCTATCCAGGACCACAGCCGCTCGGGCTGGCGCGATGCCAGCAGCAGCACCGTGGCCATGGCCGACGGCCCTGCCATCAGCGGCACGGCCAGCGGAAAGATGAAAGGCTCGCGCTGGCCCTCTGCGGCATACACCTCGCTGCCGCTGGAAAAAATCATGCGGATCGCGATGATCAACAGGATCACCCCGCCAGCCACCTCGAGCGAGCGCTCGGACAGCCGCATCAGCGACAGAAAGCCCTGGCCGCCCCACATGAAGGCCAGCAGCACACCAAAGGCCATCACCCCCTCGCGCAGCGCCACCCGGCGCCGTCGCTGCGGGGCCACGCCCTGCATCACCGAAATGAAGATCGGCAGGCTGCCCAAGGGGTCGAGCACCAGCAGCAGCAGTACCAGCGCCGACAGAAAATTGTGGTCTACGCGCAGATTGTGGCGCGCCAGCACCAGCACCGGCCGCACCCGTCCCTGACCCGGCAAACCCCAGTGGTGGCGCCTGTCGCTGCGATTACCATGAAGTTGCAACAGGTTCTGCGTCCTGACCCGGCTGGTCCAAGCGGGTCGAGACCGGCCCGGCAAACCCCGCCCACTTCGGCCCGACCGGGCCGTCCACCCGAGCAAACACGCCCCATGCGCCCAACCTTTGCCCGAATTGCCGGCCGCTGGCTGGCCCTGGCCTGCCTCGCCGGGCCCCTGCAGGCCCAGACCGTGTCAACGGCCGGCAGTGCCGTGGCAGGGGTGATCAAGCGCAGCCAGGGCGAGGTGAGCATCGAACGCGCCGGCCAGCGCCTGGCGGCCACGCCGGGCACGGCGGTGATGACCAGCGACACCCTGCGCACCGGGCCGGCCAGCGCCGCTGGCATCACCTTGCGCGACGACACCTTGCTGACCCTTGGGCCGGACAGTGAACTGGTGCTCAGCAACTTCAGCTTCGATGCCACCAGCCATGAGGGCAAGCTGCTGACTTCGCTGTGGCGCGGCACCCTGCACATGATCACCGGCCTGATCGCGCGGAAATCGCCCGAGCAGGTGAACGTGCAGACCCGCACGGTGGTGCTGGGCACCCGAGGCACCGAGTTCATTGTCGAAACCCAAGCCGCTGGCGAGGCCAAATGATGCCGTCCGACCTGCTTCTGCCCAGCCCCGCTCCAGCGGCCTTGATGCGTACGCTGCGGGCCGGGCTGCTGGCTTGTGGCGTGCTGGCCTTGCTGGCCTGTGCCGAAATCAAGGTGGCGCCGCCACCGCCACCGGTGACCGACCGTATCGTGCTGCTGCCCGACGCCGGTGGCAAGCCCAGCGCGATCGAGATCACCACCGCAGCCGGCCAGCGCCTGCGGCTGGACCAGCCCTACGCGGCAGCGCAGCTGCAAGGCGGCGCCCTGCAGCCGGCCAGCACCGATGCGGCTGCCGTTCAGGCGCGCTACGGCGCGCTGCTGGCCCAGCAACCGGCCCGGCCGCAGAGCTTCGTGTTGCCCTTCGAGGCCAATGCCACCCGGCTGAGCCCGGCCGCCGAGCCGGTGCTGGCCGAGGTGCGCGAAAAGCTCGCCAAGCTGCCGGCGGCAGAGATGATCGTCACTGGCCACACCGACAGCGTGGGCAGCACCGAAAGCAACGACCGCGTCTCACTGGCCCGCGCCGGCGCGGTGCGCGACCTGCTGATCAAGGCCGGGGTCGACGCGGCGATGATCACGGTGGTGGGCCGTGGCAAGCGCGAACTGCTGGTGCCCACCGCCGACGGCGTGGCCGAAGCCCGCAATCGCCGTGTCGAGATCAAGCTCCGGTGACGCCCTGACAGACCCGGCAGGCGCGCCCGCGCGCAGGCATGGCCGGGCGATCTACCCGGCCTGGGCACTTGGTCTGCTGGCAGTCTGGACCGCGCTGTTGATCGGCCATGCGCTGGGCCATCTGCAGATTCCGCTGCTGCCGCCAACCGAGCGTTGGCTCTACGACCTGCGCATGCGCCTGCTGGCGCCGGCGCAGCCCGACCCCGCCATCGTGATGGTCGACATCGACGAGCGATCCCTGGCCGACCATGGCCGCTGGCCCTGGAGACGCTCCTTGCTGGCCGATCTGCTGGCCAAGACCGCCGATCCAGGCGGTGCACGCCTGATCGGTCTTGACCTGATCCTGGCCGAGCCTGACCCCACCGATGCCCTGGCCGCGTTGCAAAGACTGGCCCGGCGCTCGCCCGACAACGCGGCGCTTCAAGCCGCGGTGGCCCAGGCGACGCCCCTGTTGGACCACGACCGGCGCCTGACCGACACGCTGGGCCGGGCGCCCATGGTGCTGGGCTTCCACCTGTCCAACGAGTTCGGCGCAGCCCAGATCGGCGTGCTGCCGCCGCCCCTGGCGCTGCAGTCGATGCTGAGCCCGGGCGCGCGCAGCTTGCCCCGCTGGCAGGGCCATGGTGGCAACCTGCCCGGCCTGCAGTCTGCCGCCGTGCTCGGGGCCGGCCATCTCAATGCGATCGTCGACAGCGACGGGCTGGTGCGCCAGCTTCCCCTGCTGGCGCCCTATGACGGCCAACTGCACGGCACCCTGGCCCTGGCCATGGTACGGGCGCTGATGATGCAGGACGCGGCAGCGCCGTCGGATGGCGCCCGCAAGCCGCCCAGCCCGCCCAGGCTGTCTTTCGAGCCCGCGGACGGGCCGCTGCGCGCGCTGCACCTGGGCGCCGCCCGCGCGGCCGACGGCGTGGCTGCATCGGCCAGCACATCACCCAGCACATCGGCCGGCCAGGCCGGCAGGCCCAGCCACCTGCGCATGCCTGTCGATGCCCAGGCCCGGGCCTGGGTGCCCTACAGCGCACCCGGCAGCGGCTTCGTGCGCCTGTCCGCCACCGACGTGCTGGCCGGCAAGCTGCCGCCCGAGGCCCTGCGCGGCAAGATCGTGTTGGTCGGGGTCAGTGCGCCCGGCCTGGTGGACCAGCGCCCGACGCCGGTGGACGAGGCCATGCTGGGTACCCTGGTGCATGCGCACATGTTGTCGGCCATCCTGCAGCAGCGCCTGCTGGTCACGCCGCCTTTCGCGCCGCTGATCGAAGCCCTGGCACTGGCCACGCTGGCCTTGCTGGCCTGGTGGTGGCTGCCGCGACGCCTGCTGTGGCAGGGCGCCGTGCTCACCATCAGCGTGCTGGTGGGGGTGCTGTGTGCCGCCGCCGCCGCCTGGGTCGGGGCTGGCTGGGTGATACCGCTGGCCAGCCTGGTGCTGTTGCCGGTCTCGCTGCTGCTGGCCCACAGCCTGCTGGTCTACCGCTATGCCACTGGTGCGCGGCGCCAGCTGGCCACCTTGTTCGGCCAGTATGTGCCGCCCGAGCTGGTGCAGCGCATGAGCCGCGAACCCAGCCACTACAGCATGCGCAGCCGCAGCACCGAGCTGACGGTGCTGTTTGCCGACGTCCATGGCTTCTCAGGCCTGGCCGAGCACATGCCGCCGGCCGAGCTGGGGGCGATGATGAACCTGATCTTCTCGCAACTGACCGACGTGATCCGAGAGCAGCAGGGCACGCTCGACAAGTACATCGGCGACTCGGTGATGGCTTTCTGGGGCGCACCGATGGATGCCCCCGACCACGCCCGCCGCGCAGTAACGGCAGCATTGGCCATGCGTGAGCGTCTGCCCCAGCTGCATGCGGCACTGGCCACCCGGGGTTGGCCGGCGCTGGACATCAACATCGGCATCAACACCGGCAATATGGTGGTGGGCGACATGGGCTCGCGCCACCGCCGGGCCTACACAGTGATGGGCGACGCAGTCAACCAGGCGGCGCGGATACAGGGCTTGTGCAGCCAGTACGGCCTGGGCCTGGTGATCGGCGACGCCACCCGCCAGGCGGTGGGCGACCTGTTGTGCCTGTCGCTGGGCCACATCAAGGTGCGCGGCCGCGACGCGCCGATCCGGGTCTGGCACCCCTTGAACTTCCAGGCCGGACAAAGCGTGCATGCCGACGTGTTCAGCCGTGAATGGGCGCGCATGCGTCAGGCGGTAGAAGGCGGGCGCACGGACCAGGCCCGTTCCTTGTTGACCGCCCTGCAAACCAATCTGTCGCTGCAGCCGCTGTGCCAATGGCAGCAACAGCAACTGCGCAGCAGCAAGCCTGCCAGGGCCGCATTGCAGCCGCCGCGCTGAAACCCGGCCCCCGGCGGCGCCCGATCAAGCGGCCTGGGCCTCACCCGCGCGGATGGTGCCGGGCATGCAACTGGCGCAAGCGCTCGCGCGCCACATGGGTGTAGATGGTGGTGGTGGCGATGTCGGCATGGCCCAGCAGCAACTGCACAGCGCGCAGGTCCGCGCCGTGATTGAGCAAGTGGGTGGCAAACGCATGGCGCAGGGTGTGCGGCGAGATCGGCACGCGGATGCCGGCACGCAAAGCATGGCGCTTGACCAGGGTCCAGAACATCTGGCGGGTCATCGCTGCGCCCCGGGCGGTGACGAACAACGCGTCGCTGCGCTGGCCGCCCAGGATGGCCTCGCGGGCCTGGCGCAGATAGCGCTCTATCCAGTCCTGGGCCTCGCCGCCAAAAGGCACCAGGCGCTCCTTGCTGCCCTTGCCCACCACCCGCAGCACGCCGTCATTCAGGCTGACCCGCACGCTCAGCAGATCAACCAACTCGCTCACCCGCAGGCCACTGGCATACATCAGCTCGAGCATCGCCCGATCGCGCAGGCCGCGCGGATGGTCGACGTCAGGCGCCGCCAGCAGGGCCTCGACCTGGGCCTCCGACAGCAGCTTGGGCAGACGCATGGGCATGCGCGCGCCGCCCAGCCTCAGGGTGGCATCCTCGGCCACCAGATGCTCGCGCAGGGCCCAGCGAAAAAAGCGCTTGAACACCGTCAGGCGTCGGTTGGCGGTGCTGGCGCGGGTGGCCGCATGGCGGTGCGCGGCGTAGGCCAGCAAGTCGGGCTCAGTGCTCTGGGCGATGGGCCGGCCCTGGGTCTGGGCCAGCCAGCGCGCATACAGCGTCAGGTCGCGCCGGTAGGCCTCCAGCGTCAGCTTGGACAGGCCGTCCTCGACCCACAGGGCGTCGACGAATCGGCCGATCAGCTGCCGGCTCGCGACAGGCAGTGGTGTGTCGGGCGGGTCCATGCCGGTGGCGGCGGTGCGATCGGGGCCGGCCCGCGCGGATCACTCGAGCTTGAGCTTCTGCGCCTCGACCACCTTCTTGTAGACATCGAACTCGGCCTTGATCTGGGCGCCGAATTCGGCCGGCGTGTTGGCCACCACCAGCGAGCCGGTGCTCTCGATACGGGCCTTGACCTCGGGCAGCTCGGTGGTCTTCTTGACCGCCGCATGCACCTTGTCAATCACTTCCTTGGGCAGGCCCTTGGGCCCGTAGATGCCGTAGTAGGCCATGCGATTGACCGGCTCCAGCCCCACCTCCTTGAAGGTGGGCACGTTCGGCAACTGGCTCAGGCGCTGCGGCGCGGCCACCACGATGGGCACCAGGCGGCCGTCCTTGATGAAGGGCAAGGCCGACGGCATGTTGTCGAAGATCACCAGCACCTGGCCGGCCACGGTGTCGTTCAGCGCCGGGCCCGCGCCGCGGTAGGGGATATGGGCGATGAAGGTGCCCGACAGGTTCTTGTACAGCTCCATCTGCAGATGACCTATGCCGCCGGTGCCCGAACTGGCATAGCTGTACTTGCCCGGATTCTTCTTCAGTTCGGCCAGAAAGCCCGGGTAGTCCTTGGCCGGGAAGGACGGATGCACCGCGATCACATTGGGCGTGGCCGCCACATTGGTGATGGGCGTGAAATCGGTGAGCGGGTTGTAGGGGATCTTTGGATTGATCGCCGGATTGGCGGCGGTGGTGGACACGGTGGCCATGCCCAGCGAGTAACCGTCAGGCGTGGCCTTGGCGGTCTCGTTGGCGCCCAGCGACCCGCCGCCGCCGGCCTTGTTCTCGACCACCAGCACCTGGCCCAGCGCCGGGCTGATCTTCTCGGCGAGGATACGGGCCACGATGTCGGTGGTGCCGCCGGGCGCGAAGGGCACCAGCAGGCGCACCGGCTTGTTGGGGTAGGCCTGGGCCCCTGCCGACAGCGGCAACAGGGCCAGTGCGAGCGAGCCGAACAGAAAAGTCAATCGTTGCATGGGTGCGGATCTCCAGAGAGCGGGGATGTCAGACGGGCCAGGGGACGAGACGAAGCCGGCATTGTGACGTCAGCGAATGGCGGGTTTCAGACCGGCTGACCCAACAGGCCGGCGCGCAGCCGATCGTCGCTGACCTGTTCACCGACGAAGACGCGCAGCAAGGCACCGTAGAAATCCTCGCCCGGGATGGCGCTGCCCAGCACACGCCCGTTGTGCGCGAAAACCAGGCCCAGGCCCGGCTGGAAATCCAGGTTCACGGTGTCACCCGACGCAATCCTGCCCAGCGGACCGAGCAGCGCGTCGAAGCGGGCCACCCGCTCGGCCAGCCGGGCTTGCACCTCGGGCGAGTGATTGCGCTGCACACCCTGGTGAAAAGCCTTGACGAACTCGGACGCCGGCACGCCCCAGAGCATGCGGATCTGCAGGCGCTTGGCACCGGCCTGGGCGACGGCGGCATCGGCAGTGGCCACCCGCTTGGTCAGGTAGAGCGCCGCCGCATAGGCCTTGAAAACGCGCACCGCCCGCAGGCCCGTGCCGTTGAGTTGCAAGGCCTGGCCGGCGACCTGAGCCTGGGTCTCGAAGTGCACGCCACCGATCGGGTTGGTGGGCTCCAGGGCCCAGGCCGGGCTGGCCCAGGCCAGTGCGGCCAGCAGCAGCAGCGGCGCATGCCAGACCGGTCGGAAAATGCGCAAGGGTGGGGTCATGGAGGCAATCAGCGCTGCAAGAAACCGGCCTGCCCAAGGGCGGGCGATCGCGAAACCCGCCGAATCGGCCAACGGGACCGCAGCTTAACGCGCCAGCCGGCCTGCCGGCTGACCGGCAAGGCACCAGGCACCAGGCACCAGGCACAGGCACAGGCACAGGCACAGGCACAGGCACAGGCACAGGCACAGGCACAGGCATTGGCACAGGCATTGGCATTGGCATTGGCATTGGCATTGGCACGGGCACTGGCACCGGGCACGTACATGTTCACCGGGTACGAGCGTAGAACGCAAGCTCAGCCGTTGTCCACGGCACTGGGTGGCTACAAGTCAGCGTTGGGCCGGGCTGTGCAGGCC
>JAYUQJ010000494.1:0-2798 GCA_043756825.1 Betaproteobacteria bacterium
CCATTGACCATGGCCAGCACCGGCACCGGCATGCTGCGCAGGCGCAAGGCCAGCGGCTTGTACAGACGCTCGACCACCCCACCCACGTCGCCACTGGCCATCTCGGGGTCGGACAAATCCTGGCCGGCGCAAAAGCCTCGACCCGCCCCGGTCAGCACCAGGCAACGCACCTGGGCATCGTCGGCGGCGGCATCGAGCAGGCTGCGCAATTGCCGGTGCATCGCCCCGGTGAAGCTGTTCAGCGCGCCGGGGCGGTTGAGGGTCAGGATGCGCACATCGCCGGCAGGCGTGGCATGGGTGCTGGACAGCACCAGATCGTCAGACATCGTTGGCTCCACAAGGTGTTGGGTCGGACCGGGGCGGCGACCGGGCGGGCGCGCAATGCAACCCAGCCCTGATTTTGCAGCCTGTGCGAGGGCGCGGCCGAGGCGCCCGCGGCTACACCCCCCAGGTAACATGCGCGCCCCATGAGTGCCCAAGAGTTTGCGCCCGGCCTGTTCATACGCGGCTTCCAGGCACCGCTGCCGCTGAGCCGCTACCGCCTGGTCGCCTTCGACATGGATTCGACCCTGATCAACATCGAATGCGTCGACGAGATTGCCGCGCTGGCAGGCCGGCGCGACGAGGTGGCGGCCATCACCGAAGCCGCGATGCGCGGCGAGATCACCGATTTCAAGGACAGCCTGCGGCGCCGGGTGGCCCTGCTCAAAGGCGTGTCCGAGGCCACGCTGGCCGCGGTCTACCGCGACCGCTTGCGTCTCAATCCGGGGGTCGAGCGGTTTGTCCGGGTATTGCAGTCAGCCGGCCTCAAGACCTTGCTGGTCTCTGGCGGTTTCACCTACTTTTCCGAGCGCATCCGGCACCGTCTGGGGCTGGACTTTGCCCGCGCCAACATGCTGGAGCTGGCCGACGGCGTACTCACCGGCGCACTGGTCGACCGGCCCTGGGGCGACATCTGCGACGGCGAAGAAAAGCGTCGGGTGGTGGTGGAGGTGTGCGACCTGATGGGCATCTCGCCAGTCCAGGCCATTGCGGTGGGCGACGGCGCCAACGACCTGCCCATGATGGCGGTGGCCGGCCTGTCGATCTGTTACCACGGCAAGCCCGCGGTGCGCGAGCAGGCCATGATCTCGATCGAGGCGGGTGGCATGGACCGGGCGCTCGACCTGCTGACGGTTTGATCCCGGTACGGCATACCGCGATCTGCGTCAATAGCCCAGCGACGCCAGCAGATCGTCCACGTCCTCCTGGGCCACCGCCTTGTCAGGCGCCTGCGGCCCGGTCAGCGCGACTGAATCGGTCCTGGCGGCGGCCGGCCCTTCGCTCTGGGCCAGCAGGAGCAGCAATTGCTGCTGGGCCTGGTCCAGGGTGGTCACCACTTTCTTGATCACCTGGCCCGACAGATCCTGAAAATCCTGCGCCAGCATGATCTGGCTCAGCGCCTCGGCCTGCTGGCGGTTCACCAGGGCTTGGTGGGCCATGGCGGCGGCAGCCTCGCCGAGCGCGGCGCGGGCCTCGCCGACACCCAGGTCAGGGTGCTGCGCCAACGCTGCAAGCCGATCCGACAGACCGCTTGCCTCGCACGCAGCCGCTACGCAGCCGGGCTGGGACTGATCCACCAGTTTGAGCACCTTGGTCGCAGCGGCCTCGGTCATCTGCGCCACATAAGCCAAGCGATCGCGGGCTTCGGGCACTTCTGCGGCCAGGCGGTGCAGCGTGAAATCCCAGCCCAACTGGGCCAACAGCCGGCCCAACTCACCCACCCGGTCCTGCAGCTGATGCAGGTGGTACCGGCCTTCAGACATGTCGCTCACTGTGGAACTCTCCAAAAGCGGTTCGGCAAAAGGCCAGCGCTGACCTGCCCCCGGGCACGGCGCCGGCCCATGCCGGGCCAGTCGAGGTGTCCTGACAGGCAGTATCGACCCCTTACCCCCTCACTTGACGCCCCAGAACCCGCAATAGGACACGTTCTACCCGGGGCAAGCCCGGCTTGGCTGCGACCAAGCGCGCTTCTAGCATCGGCAGGCATTCAAACCCGCGAGGAGACCGCGCCATGAGCCAGACCCGTACCCAATATTTGCTGGACGCCAGCCGCATGCCGACCCATTGGTACAACATCGCCGCCGATCTGCCGTCGCCGCCGCCGCCGGTATTGCACCCCGGCACGCTGCAGCCGGTCGGGCCGGACGACCTGGCGCCGCTGTTCCCCATGGAATTGATCTTGCAGGAGGTATCGACCGAGCGCGAGGTGCCGATCCCCGAGCCGGTGCGCGAGGTGTTCCAGCTCTGGCGCCCTGCCCCGCTCTACCGCGCCCACCGGCTGGAGAAGGCACTCGGCACCCCGGCCAGGATCTACTACAAGTACGAGGGCGTGTCGCCGGCCGGCAGCCACAAGCCCAACACCGCCGTGCCGCAGGCCTGGTACAACGCCCAGGCCGGCATCAAGAAACTCACCACCGAAACCGGCGCCGGCCAGTGGGGCACCTCGCTGGCCTTTGCCGGCAACCTGTTCGGCCTGGATGTGCGGGTCTTCCAGGTGCGGGTGAGCTACGACCAGAAGCCCTACCGCCGCGCCGTGATGGAGACCTACGGCGCCCGCTGCATCGCCAGCCCGTCCAGCGAGACCCAATACGGCCGCGCGGTGCTGGCCGATCGGCCCGACCACCCCGGTTCGCTGGGCATCGCGATCAGCGAGGCGGTAGAGATCGCCGCGACGAACGACGACACCAAGTATGCGCTGGGCTCGGTGCTCAACCATGTGCTGCTGCACCAGACCATCATCGGCCAGGAGGCAATGC
>JAYUQJ010000495.1:0-2796 GCA_043756825.1 Betaproteobacteria bacterium
GGGCATGGCGCCCCTGCGGGTCTCGGTCAACATCTCGGCGTTGCAGTTCCAGGGCGCCGGATTCGTGCCGATGGTCGCGCGGGTGCTGGATGCCAGCGGTGTTTCGCCGGCGCTGATCGAGCTCGAACTGACCGAGTCATTGCTGATCGTCAACCCCGAGCAGGCGCGCGCCACGGTTGCTGAGCTGAAGGCGCTGGGCGTATCTATTTCGATCGATGACTTCGGCACCGGCTACTCGTCGTTGAACTACCTGCGCCACTTTGCAGTGGATTACTTGAAGATCGACCGCAGCTTTGTCACCAACATTGCCACCGACGCGCGCGATCGCGCTGTGGCAGTCGCGATCACCGAACTTGCCAGGGCACTCGGCATCACCGTGGTCGCCGAGGGTGTGGAAACGGAGGCGCAGGCGGCTTTCTTCAGCGCGATTCACTGCGGCGAACTGCAGGGCTACCTGTTCTGCCGGCCGCAGCCGGCCGAGCAGTTGCAGCGCTACCTGGGCGGCGCCGGTGCAACGACCGGAGCGCTTGCGCTGCAGGGCGGTTGAAGCGGCCGCAACAAATTGCAGGGCCGCGCCGCATGCCGTTATTGACTTGGACCGCTGCACCAGCGATGGGAAGCCAGCGGTCCAGGCTCCGAGCGGCCGGTCGACGAAGCGCGGCCGGCATTGGCGCGACGGCTTGGCTTGCCGGCGCGCTGCCAGTGCCGCAGCTGGCGATACCCCGCCTGGCGGCCGTCAATCTCGACAGCTGGATGGCAGGTTCGGGTCGTCAGACCCCGTCACCCACTGCAAGGCAATTCGACCCCCGGCAGGCGCCTTGGAGCCCGCGCCGCGCGACAGCCGCCGTCGCGCCTCAGCCGCGCAGCGCAAAGCCTACCAGCGCCTCCAGCTGCTGCAGCGCCAGGTCGGGGTCGCCGACCTTGATGGTCTGCATGCCCAGCGCGCGTGCCGGCTTCAGGTTGATGCCCAGGTCGTCGAGGAACACCGCCTGCGCCGGCGCCACGCCCAGGGCCTGGCACATCATCCGGTAGATCGCCGGGTCGGGCTTGCGCAGGCCGACCTTGGAACTCTCGATCACCTGGTGGAAGAGTTGCAGCACCGCCCGGCGCCCGGCCGGCTCGAAGCCATCGGCCTCGGGCCCGGCCACGTTGTTGGTGATCAGCCCGAGTTTCAGCCGCGGCCGCAAACGGCGCAGCGCCTCGACCATCGCCGGGCGGATCTGCCCGCCCAGCAGCGCCACCACCGCGCGGCCGGGCACCCGGTGGCCCAGCGCCGCCGACTCGTCGGCAAAGGCCGCATCGAAAGCCGCCAGGTCGATGGCGCTGCGCTCGAAGCGGGCCCAGGCGTTGTCCATCGGGTTGCGGGCGTTGACGCCGCGCAGGAAGTCGACCGGCAGGGCGTGCTGTTGCTCGTAGGCGCGAAAGGCGTCGAAGGGCGAGCTGGAGATCACGCCGCCGAAATCCCAGATCACCGCCTGGACAAGGGTTGCGGTCATGGCGGCACCCGGGCTCAACGCGGCGCCATGCGCAGGGCGCCGTCAAGCCGGATGGTTTCGCCATTGAGCATCGGGTTCTCCAGGATGTGCAGGGCCAGCGCGGCGAACTCGTCGGCCCGGCCCAGGCGCGGCGGGTGCGGCACCGCCGCGCCCAGGCTGGCCTTCACGTGCTCGGGCAGGCGCGCCAGGATGGGGGTGTCGAACACGCCCGGCGCGATGGTGCAGACGCGGATGCCGCGCTGCGCCAGGTCGCGCGCGGCCACCAGGGTCATGCCGATCACGCCGGCCTTGCTGCTGGCATAGGGGATCTGGCCGATCTGACCTTCATAACCCGCAATCGACGCGGTCAGCACGCAGGCGCCGCGGTCGCCGTCGACCGGCTCGTTCACGGCCATTGCCGCCGCTGCCAGGCGCAGGGTGTTGAAGCTGCCGGTGAGGTTGATGCGGATGATGGTCTCGAAATCCGCCAGCGAGCCCGGCTTGCCTTCGCGGTCGAGCAAGCGCACCGGGCCGCCGCGGCCGGCGCAGTGCACCAGCGCGCGCACCGCACCGAGCGCGCGCGCCTGGTCGAACACGGCCACCATTTGCTCGCCGCTGCTGACATCGGCGGCCACGAAATGCGCCGCAGCGCCCAGCTCGGCCGCCACCTCGCCGCCGCGCGAGCCGGGCAGGTCGGCGATCACCACCTGCATGCCCTTGGCCACCAGGCGCCGGGCACAGGCCAGGCCCAGGCCTGACGCAGCGCCGGTGACCACGGCCACGCTGTCTTGGTATTGCATATCGAAGGGGTCCAGGTCTGCGGGCCGGGCCGGGATGGCCGCGCCCCTCGGCCGGCATGGTGGGGCCGGGGGTCGGCGATGCGGCGTCGCTGGGGTGACAGGCCGGGCGGGGCACCGGCGGTCCGGCTGCTACAGCTGCGCCAGCGCGCGCCGCCACATCAGCCTGGCCACCATGCGCGAGGCCATGTTGGCACTGAACAGCAGCGCAAACCAGCGCTGCGCCGGATGCACGAACAGGGCCGTGCCGCTGATCCCCGACCAGGTCAGCTCGCCGGGATGGCAGGGCATCGCCGCCGGGCCCCAGGGGTGGCGCACCGCCAGGCCCAGGCCGAAGCCGAAGCCCGGCCCGGTGTAGCCGGCCGGGCCGTCCACGCCCGCCGGCAACTGGTCGCGCGACAGCTCGGCAAAGCTGCGTGCCGACAGCAGGCGCCCGGTCGGGCCTTGCCCGCCGTCGGCCAGCAGGCGCGCAAACGCCGCGTAGTCGTCGAGCGTGCTGATCAGGCCGCCGCCGCCGCTGTGCA
>JAYUQJ010000496.1:0-7444 GCA_043756825.1 Betaproteobacteria bacterium
CTAACGTTTGAGCTAGCCTGCACTTTGCGGCGGGCCGATTTTGGGTTGGAATGAAATGGAAACCAAAATTGGCCTGCCGCAAAGTGTCAGGTTAAGCGATGGGTTAGGCCTCGCAGGAGTTACTGTTGCGGGTTACTGCACAAAACCTTGCTCCTTGTAGTTGGCATAGCCTGCCTTGGTGAGCGATGCAATCTCCTTGAACAGTTCGGGCTCCAACGCCGAGAAGTTGAAGCACGACTTGCCTTGCATACGTGACCTGAGCTCAGGCGAGACGGTAGAGGGCAGCTAGGGCTTTAGGTACACCGGCATAAGATGGAAGCTAACATACGACTTCTTGACCTGAACAGCACCGAAGAAAAGTGGCTTCTTATTCTTTTGAATCACTGCGGGTATATTCCCCGCCGCTTGCGGCGATTTAGGTTTTAAGATTGTGGATGAGCGAATATCTTCATAAAAGTCACAATGTTACTGCGTTGATCTATCACTTAGTATTTCCTGCGAAATACAGGCGGGCTGTGTTCGACGCTAATGTAGATGGAGTATTCAAAGATGTGTGCTTGGAAATAGAGCGTCGATATCAGGTAAAGTTTTTGGAAATTGGAACTGACAAAGACCATGTGCACTTCTTGGTTCAGTCAGTTCCAACATACTCGGTGACGAGAATAGTGACGCTGCTAAAAAGTCTGACAGCGCGGGAGATTTTTAAGCGATGCCCGCAGGTGAAGAAGAAGTTGTGGGGCGGTGAGTTTTGGACTGATGGATATTTCGCTTGCACAGTAGGTAAGCATGGAGACGAGCACATGATCGGAAAGTATGTTAAGAACCAAGGCAATGAGTACGTCAAACTACACGAGGACCGCCAGATTTCCCTCTTCTAATTTTTCGTGCACCAATAAAATCAATAGATTGCGAACGCTTTTAGGTCGAAATCGTCCGAATTGGAGGGGGATTTGACAAACTTGGGCTAGGGCTTGACGAGATCGAGCTTCCAGCGGTCGAGCGCCAGGCGCATCAATTTTTGTTGATGGCGAAATTGCCGGCAGCGGACGCAGATCAGCCAGTGGACTTGCACCGAGGCGCGTTCGAGCCCACCCAGCGGGCGGTCCTGGCTTTGCAGCAGGAGCCGGGTGACCGCTCGGCAACTGGGATTGATTTTCATGGGGCCGGACCTTGTGCGGGGGTCGGTGACCCGCGCGGGTGCCACGTTTTTATCGACAGGCTTTCAGGTCGGGCGGCCCTGGAACCAGCGTACTTGCAGGCATTCGCGCAAGCGCAGGCGGGCGCGGTGCAGCAGTACCCACAGATTGGTCGGGGTGATCTGCAGTTCCTTGCAGATTTCTTCGGTGTCCAGGTCCAGCCATTCGCGCATCATGAACACGCGCCCCTGCACCGCAGGCAGGTGGTCACAGCAGATCTGCAGCACGTCAAAGAACTGGCGCTGCGCGAGCGCGGACTCCGGGCTGCCCCAGTCCTGCGGGGCGGTGCGCCAATGGCCGCTGCGGTCGAACAGCGACTCATCGAGGTCTTCCCCGTCGTCCTGGGTCAGCAAGGTGGCTTCGCGGGTGTGGCGGCGCAGCTGGTCCACCACCTTGTGCTTGAGCACACCGATCAGCCAGGTCTTGAGCTGCGACTGGCCGCCGAAGCTACCCGGTCTTTCCAGGGCGGCCAGCAAGGTGTCGGAGACCGCGTCCTCGGCCCAGGCCTCGTTGCGCAACTGGCTGCGCGCAAAGCGCAGCAATTGCGGCCGCAGGGCCTCGACCTGGCTGGCAAAGTCGGCCGATGCGGGCATCGGGTCGGGCCGGGCGGGCAGGGCGTGCATTGCTGCGGATGATGCCACCCGGCGCCTGGAGAAATGTCACCGGGCGGTGATATCCGGGGCGTCCTGGGGCCGGCTGCTGGCCAGGCGCTCCAGCAGCTCGATTTGGCGGTTCTGCAGTGCCAGCAGTTCGCGCCACTGAGTGTCCTGCAGGTGGTCGATCTTGTCGTGCAGCAGCATGATTTCAAGCTCGGCCTTGAGATTGACTTCGTAGTCGTGTTCAGCGCTGATCCGGTCCTTTTCGGACTGGCGGTTCTGCGACATCAGGATGATCGGCGCCTGGATCGACGCCAGCATCGACAGGAACAGGTTGAGCAGGATGTAGGGGTAGGGGTCGAAGGTGTTGCCCCGGCTGGCCAGCAGCAGCGCGTTCAGCCCGACCCAGGTCATCAGGGTCAGGAAGAACAGGCCGACAAAGGTCCAGGAGCCACCGAAACGCGCCACCGCGTCGGCAGCGCGCTGGCCCCGGCTGGGCCTGCCGCCATCGTCGTCCCGAGACAGGTTGCGGGCGATGTGGCGCCGTTCCGCCACATGCCGGGCCACTTTCTGGGCGCGCTGGTCGAGCGCATCGAACTGGGTGCCGAGCAGGTCGCTGGCGATCACCTCTTGGCGCCGCCAGCCACCCCGGCCACCCGCGCCGGCCGCCACGGCGGCGGATTCAGCCCCGGGCGCGACCATCGGCGGGAACGGCAAAGTCGGCCGCTTGCAACGCGATCGGCCGGCCGTGGGGCGTGCGGTCTGCCGCCTGGCGCCAGGCCTGGGCATGCTGGTGCAGCGCGTCAGCGCTGGCCGCGCCCTTGCTGGCCACCAGGCTCTCCAGCGCTGCCAGCCAATGCTGGTAATAGGTATCACCCAGGTCAGCGTCACCGTGCTGCTGGGCCTGGCGGATTTGCGCGGTCAGCGCCGCCGCCCATTCGGGCCAGCTGAACAGGCCGCGCTGGTGCAGTTGCAGCGTGATCGCAAAGGCCTGGGCCTGCCAGGGCTCGGCAAACACCGGGCCGGGCGGGCTGTCTGGCGCGGCGTGCCCCAAGGGCAGGCCAGGGCAGGGGGCCAGATCGGCGCTGGCGGCCGGCAGCAGGGTGCCCGTCATCAGGGGTTCGACCTTTCGGGTGGGCAGCATGCCAGGCTGGCGGTTGGTGGATCGGGCAGCAGGTAGCTGTCCCAGGCGTCCAGGCTCACCGTCAGGCCGGGCTGGGCCGACGGGCCCCACAGGCTGCTGCCCGCAAAGGCCACGCTGTACAGCCATTGCGGCTGTTCGCCCAGGCCCTGGGCATGGCTGTCGGCGAACACATGGCTGCCATGCAGGCGCTCGACCACGCCGCTGCGGCCCCGCGCATAGGCCGGCAGCCGGGTGTGGTGCGGTGGTGCGTCGGCCCGGGTGCGCACCCGGTCGCCAACCGCGAAGCGGGGCGGCACCGTGCTGGGCCGGGCGGTGGCCGAGCCGCGTGCCAGCACCGCCGGCACGTCGGCGGCCAGCAGCACCCGGGCCACCGGCAGGGCCGGCAGTTGCATCCTACCGCTGGCCAACTCGGCCTCGCTGACCAGGCCGCGCGCCAGCATCAGGCGCTGCAGGGCCTGCAGCCAGAGCCGGTAGTAATCGAGCCGGGCGTAGTCGGGCTGGGTCTCGCGGCAGGCCCGGCTCTGGTCGATGTTCCAGGCGCCGGTGGCGCCCATCGCCAGGGTCAGGGCCAGGGCGCGGGGCTCGAAGGCGGCGTGCCAGGGCTCGCCCTCGGCTTCGGGCAGCACCGGGCCAAAGCCGGGCTGGCCGCCCAGGTCGGCATGGCTGAGGTAGCTCATGGGCGGCTGTCGCTCGACCCGCCGGGCTGGGCCGGCAGGCCGGTGCCGATCATCGAATCGCGCGTCACCAGGTCGGCCAGTGCGGCTTCGTCCAGGCCGTCACTGCCCGGTGGGCGCTGCGGGATCACCAGGTAGCGCACTTCGGCGGTGGAATCCCATACCCGCAGCGCGGTGGTCTCAGGCAGATGCAGGCCGAAATCGGCCAGTACCCCGCGCGGGTCGCGCACCGCGCGGGCCCGGTAGGGTGCACTCTTGTACCAGGTGGGCGGCAGGCCCAGCACCGGCCAGGGGTAGCAACTGCACAGGGTGCAGACCACCAGGTTGTGCTGATCGGGCGTGTTGGCCACCGCCACCATGTGCTCGCCCTGGCGGCCGCTGTAGCCCAGCGATGCGATCGCCGCGGTGGCGTCCTGCAGCAGCCAGGCGCGGAAGCCCGGGTCGCACCAGGCGCGAGCCACCACCCGGGCGCCATTGCGCGGGCCGATGCGGGTCTGGTAGGTGTCGATCAGCAGGTCCAGCGCCGCCGGGTCGATATAGCCTTTCTCGGTCAGCAGGGATTCGAGCGCACGCACGCGCAAGTCCATTTCGCCCAGCGTGCTGTGCTCGTGGTCATGATCGTGATCGTGATCGTGATCGTGATCAGGGTCGTGATCGTGGTCGGCGGGGTTGGGGTTCATGGGGGCAGGTCCGGGTTCAGGCCGGCACGGCCCAGCAGCGGGTTGTCGGCCGGCAGCCGGCCGTCGGCTTCTATGCGCACCACCTTGCCCAGGTGGTTGTCCAGGGTTTGCGCATCGTCCTTGCGTGAATAGCGCTCGCCCAGCGTGATGAACAAGCGGCCGTCAGCACTGAAGACCAGGCGCGCACCTAAGTGCAGCCGGCTGGCCACCTTGGGCCATTGGCGGAATATCACCTGCACCTCGGCCAGGCGCTCGGCGCCGGCGTCGCCGTCCAGCCTGGCGCGCGCCACGGCGGTGCCGCTGAGCGAGTCCGGGTTGGCGCCCTCGGCGGCCTCGCTGTAGCTCCAGTAGACCCAGCGGTTGCTGGCAAATCGGGGGTCCAGCACCACATCGAGCAGGCCGCCCTGGCCCTCGGCCACCACCGTGGGCAGGCCGGGCAGCGGCGAGCCCAGCTTGCCGTTGGCGCCGATGATGCGCATGCGGCCGGGCCGCTCGGTCACCAGCAAGCGGCCGTCCGGCAGGAAGGCCAGGCCCCAGGGATTGACCAGCCCGTGGGCAATGGTGGCCACCTGCACATCCGCCCGGGCTGGCAGGGCCGGGGCCAGCAAGCCGCACAGGCCGGCCGTGCAGGCCAGGCGCAGCAGCGGCAACCACCGGGCCAGGACGCCGCCGACAGGGGCACGCAGGGGCAGCACGGGCAGGGGCATCATCCGGCTGCTTCTACCACCATTTGCAGGCGCTGCCGGCCCTGGTACTCGTCGAGGTTGAGCCGGTAGGCCAGCCGCACCCGCGCGGGCACCGGGTCGGCATGGCCGAACCAGATCGCGTCGCGCAGCTGGCCGGCATGGCGCACCCGCAGCTTGAGGTGCTTTTCGCCCACCAGGCGCTGCTGCAGCACGTCGACCTCGTCGCAGAACAGCGGGGCTTCGAAGCCCTGGCCCCAGACTTCGGCATCGAGCCGGGCCACGGTGGCGATGTTGAAGTGTTCCAGCGCCAGCGGCCCGTCGGTGGCCAGGCAGCGTGCCAGCGCCTCGGGCGTCAGACTGTGCCGGGCCACGTCGGTCAGGGCCTGGGCGAACAGTGGCAGGTCGGCTTCGGCCAGGGTGCAGCCCGCCGCCATGGCATGGCCTCCAAAGCGCAGCAGCAGGCCGGGGTGGCGCTTGCTGACCAGGTCGAGCGCGTCGCGTAAGTGAAAACCCGGGATCGAGCGGCCCGAACCCTTGAGCAGCCCGTCCTGGCCGCGCGCCAGCACAAAGGTGGGGCGGTGCAGCTTGTCCTTCAAGCGCCCGGCGACGATGCCGACCACGCCCTCGTGGAATGCCGGGTCGAAGATCACCAGCGCCGGCGGCGTGTCACCGGCGTCGGCCTGCAGCGCCAGGCATTGGTCCAGCAGCAGCTCGGCCTGCAGGCGCATGTCGGCTTCCACCGTGCGGCGTTCGCGGTTGATGGCGTCGAGCTGGTGCGCCAGCTGTGCGGCCCGTTCGGCGTCGTCGGTACACAGGCATTCGATGCCCAGGGTCATGTCCGACAGCCGGCCAGCGGCATTGATGCGCGGCCCCAGCGCAAAGCCGAAGTCGAAGCTGGTGGCCTGCGCCGGCGCCCGGCCGGCGGCGGCGAACAGCGCCGCCACGCCGGCCTGCATGCGGCCGCTGCGGATGCGCCGCAGGCCCTGCGCCACCAGGCGGCGGTTGTTGTCGTCGAGCCGCACCACGTCGGCCACGGTGCCCAGGGCCACCAGGTCCAGCAGGCTGTCCAGGCGTGGCTGCTGGGCGGCGTCGAAGGCGCCGCGCAGGCGCAGTTCGGCACGCAGCGCCAGCAGCACATAGAACATCACGCCGACGCCCGCCAGGGACTTGCTGGCAAAGCCGCAGCCCGGCTGGGCCGGGTTGACGATCACGTCGGCGTCGGGCAGCACCACCGCGCCGTCGTCGGCCAGCGCCGGCAGGTGGTGGTCGGTGACCAACACCTGCAGGCCCAGCGCGCGGGCATGGGCCACGCCAGCCAGGCTGGCGATGCCGTTGTCCACCGTGATCAGCACCCCGGGCGGCTGGGTGGCGTCGCTGTCTGCGGTCCGGAAATGGGTCTGCATCGCCAGGTCGACGATGGCCGGGGTCAGGCCGTAGCCATGCACCGCGCGGTCGGGCACCACATAGCCGACCCGGGCCGGCGCCGCGCCCAGCATCACCAGGCCGCGCAGCGCCACGGCGCAGGCGGTGGCGCCGTCGCAGTCGTAGTCGGCCACGATGCACAGGCGCCGGCCCTGGGCGATGGCATCGGCCAGCAGCCGGGCAGCGTCGGCGCTGCCCTTGAGCGCTGTGGGTGGCAACAGCCGGGCCAGGCCGTCGTCCAGCTCGTCCGCGCTGCGCACGCCGCGGGCGGCGAACAGACGCGCCAGCAAGGGATGCACGCCGGCCTGCTCGAGTGCGAAGGCGGCGCGCGGCGGCACATCGCGGGTGCGCAGCGCAGGGCCTGCGGGCAGGCTTGCACCGGCGGGCCGGCTCACAGGGGCTCCAGAGCGGCGGCCAGGCCGCTGTACTGCCAGCGCCCGGCCAGGCGCTGCCACAGGCTGCGCGACGCGGGCGCCCAGCTGACGGCCCGGCGCTCGCCGCACAGCGTCAGGCGGCCGCTGGCGCCGGCCTGCAGCAGGGCTTGCAGCGGGCCGGCATCGAGTGTTTGCCAGGCCTCGCACCAGGCGGCCCAGTCCTCGCCCAGCGCGGGGCGGCGCAGGCGCTGGTCGGTGTCGGGTTCGCCGGCCCGGGCCCAGGCTTCGGGCAGGCGGCCGCAGCCGCTGAGCCAGAACGAGTTGACCACCGGCAGGCCGGCAGCCTCGCGTTGGTCATTGAGCGGGTGGGTGTACATCAGCATCTGCACCTCGTTTTGCAGCCGGCGCAGCAGCCGGGCGGCGCGCTGCGGTGGCAGCCAGGCGTCCACATGGCGGCCTATCACCCGGTCCAGCGACGCGCAGGGCAGGGCGTCGAAACTGTCGTGGCAGGCCAGCCATTGCAGCGGTGCCTGCCAATGCAGCAGCACACCCTCGCTCTCGAACAGCGGCCGCACGGCCTCGAGCAGGGCGCGCGATGCGGCCTCGTCGAGCTGCAGGTCGGCCGGGTCGGCCAGGCGGATCTGCTCGCGGCCCGGCACCAGTTGCACCGGT
>JAYUQJ010000497.1:0-7429 GCA_043756825.1 Betaproteobacteria bacterium
GTCCAGCATGGCATCGATCTCGGTCTGCAGGGGCAGGCTGGACTGGCTGCCCCTGCGTGAGCAGGTCAGGGCCGCCGCAGCGCTGGCTCGCCGCATGGCCGCCAAAAGCGGCAGGCCCCGGTCCAGGGCAGCCGCCAGGACGCCGACGAAACTGTCGCCGGCAGCGGTGGTGTCAACGACGTCCACCGGGTGTGCCGGCACCCAGCAGTCGCCTTCCACCGTCGAGGCCTCAGCGCCTGCGGCGCCCAGGGTCCTCAGTACATCGACACCCAGGTACTCATGCAGCGCCCGGGCGCTGTCGCCACAGCGCAACCAGCCGGCCAGGCACAGCGCCTCGGACTCGTTGACCACCAGCAGCGCGCACTGGCGCAACATGGCTGCGGGCAACTCGACCGCCGGTGCGAGGTTGAGGATCACCCGCACGCCAGCGGCCTGGGCGCGCGCCAGCAAGGCCTGGATTGCCTGGGGTGTGCATTCCATCTGCATCAGCAGCAGGCTGGCCTGTGTCAGCAGGGGCGGGTCGACCTGATCGGCTGAGGCGTCGCCGTTGGCGCCCGACGCGACCACGATCTGGTTGCGGCCCTGCGCGTCGACCAGGATCGAGGCGCAGCCGGTGGGCCGTGGGGCCGTTTTCAAGCGGCTGATGTCGGCGCCGCAGGCTGCCAGGGCCTGCAGCGCCACCGGGCGCATGGGGTCGTCGCCCACCGCGCCGACCATCACGACGTGGGCCCCGTCGCGCGCAGCCGCCACGGCCTGGTTGGCGCCCTTGCCGCCAGCCTCCAGGCGCAGGCGCTTGGCCAGCACTGTCTGCCCGCTTGCCGGGGCTTGGTCAAGCTCGAACACCAGGTCCATATTGATCGAACCAAAGCACACGATCATCGTCACTCCAGGGTCAGGCGCCTGCGCGGCAGGGGGCAGTTTCAAGCACCGCCCAGTGTGCCTGGGCCAAGCCGCAGCGCAACGGGACGCACGCGGGGCGCCCTGTCGTGCCACCTGCGCGCCTGGGGTGAGATCCCGCTCAGGCCTTGCGTGCCACCCGCTGGCGCGTGCGCCATCCCAGCAAAACGCCACCGGCCGCCAGCAAGGCCCAGCTGCCGGGCTCCGGTACCGGCGTGATCCTGAAGTCAACGCTGTCGACAAAGCCCGCCTGCAGCGCGCCGGTGGCGGTGGCCAGGGAGGCGTTCGAGTAGTAGACCTGGGCCATCATCGACTGGGTGCCCAAAGGAATCAGCCCGCCGATGGACAGGTTCTGCCACAGGGCTGGGTTGCCATCGACATTGACGCTGCCGAATACCGGCGTACCGATCTGCGAGGCGTAGTTGTTGGCGCTGAAGAACTGCATCGCGATGCCGCCAATCGGGCCTTGCAGCAGGGCGTTGTAATTTGCTGAGAGCGAAAAGTTGGCCCCGGCTGCGATCACCCCGGCCCAAGGCAGCACATCGATGGCCTGCACGGTCTGGCTGGTGACCCCGCCGGTGGCCGTGGTGCTGAGCATGAAGGGTGCCGACAGCGGCACCACCAGCCCCACCGGGCCGACGATGGTGGCGCTTTCCTGGCCCCACTGGCCGAACAACATGGGGTTGGGCGTGTTGATGACCGCCGCGATGGTGGTCAAGGGGTTGAAGTCGAAGCCGCCATCGACCACTGCCTGGGCTGCTGGCGCGGCCAGCGCCAGCAAGGCCGACACGCAGGGTATGGCGCGGCGCCGGGCCAGTGCGCGGCACGGGCTGGATGGGACTATCTGGGTCACAGGCATGAGGTTCTCCCGGAGGGGCGATGGTTGTGTTGCTGGCAGCACGACGGTGGGCCACCAGCGGCGTCTTGCCACCGACCAGCACCCAGCAAGGCCTTTGGTCGGGGACACCGGGGTAGACGGATTCCCGGGGCAAAGACCGACACCCCGCCGAAAGATTTTTTCCGCGCTCCGCTGTGCTCGGGCTAGGGCTAGGGCTAGGGCTAGGGCTAGGGCAGGACGATGACCAGCGCCAGCAGGCTGGCGCCGGCCAAGGCACCCAGGCCCAGGTCCAGGCACTTGCGGGGGCGGTGGCGGCGCAGCCAGCCGCCCACCCGGGAGCCGCCGATGGGCTGGCGGGCGCGCACCGGGCAGCCGCGCTGCCAGCGCGCCAGATCGTCGCGCAGCAGGGCCACCGAGGCGTAGCGAACGCGCGGGTCGCGCGCCAGCGCCGCCAACACGATGCTGTCCAGATCGCCGCGCAGGGCCGCCGCCAAGCCGTGCGGCGTGCTGTTGCGCGCCAGCGCGGCTGCAGGCGTCAGCGTGCACTGGCTGGGCGGGCGCGGATCTTGGTGCAGCACGGCCTGTTCCAGCCGGGCAGCACTGCCTGCGGCATGTGCATGTGGGCGTTGGCCACACAGCAGTTCAAACAGGATCACGCCCAGCGCATAGACGTCGCTGCTGGGGCCCAGGGGCAGGCCCTGCCATTGCTCCGGGCTGGCATACCAGGGCGTCAGGCGCTGGCCTGCCGCCTGCGTGGTCTCGGAGATGCAGCTCAGCCCAGCCTGGCTGTCAGCGTTGGCGCCGCGGGCCAGCAAGGTGGCGATGCCGAAATCCAGCAACTTCACCGTGCCATCGGCAGTGACGAGCAGGTTGTCGGGTTTCAAGTCGCGGTGCAGCACCGCCCGGTCATGTGCATGGGCCACCGCGTCCAGCACCTGGTCGAACAGGCCCAGCCGCTGCAGCAGGTCCAGCCTGTGCGTATCGGCATGGGCCTGCAGGGTGTCGCCCCGCACGTATTCCATGGCCAGGTAGGGCGTGCGGCAATCGGCCACGCCCAGGTCGATCAGGCGGGCAATGTTCGGGTGCTCCAGCTGGCCCAGAATGCGGCGCTCGCGCAGCAGGCGGCGTGCCAGCAGTTCCTGCCCGGGGCCGGTATGCGGCAGCTTCACCGCCACAGGGCAGCGCATCAGCCCGTCACTGCGCTCAGCCAGCCAGACCACGCTCATGCCGCCTTGCCCCAGGGGCCGCAACAGGCGCCAGGGTCCGATCCGGGTGCCGACATCGAACGGGCTGGTCAGGCAGTCAGGCGGCGGCTCGTTGCAGGCCAGCGCCGGCAAGGCAGAAAGGAAATCGCTGCCCTCGAGCTTGCGCCGCTGGTCCAGCAGGTCGAGCAGGGCCTGCTCCAGCGGCGCCGGCAATTTCAAGCGGCGCAGCCAGTGGCTGCGTTGGGCCGCCGTCAGGTCCAGCGCCTGGTCCACCAGGACCAGCAGGCGGGGCCAATCGTGCAGGGCGATGGACCGGCCCATCACGGCTCAACTGTCGCGCAGCTGGTGGTAGAGAAAACTGCGGGCCTTCTGCCAGTCGCGTTCGACGGTACGGCTGGTCAGGCCCAGGCTGTCGGCGATCTCCTGGTTGCCCAGCCCGACGAAGTAGCGCATTTCCACCACCTTCACCAGCCGGGCATCGACCTTCGCCAGGTCGGCCAGCGCATCGTGGATCTGGAGGATCTCGGCCTCGCCCTGCGGCAGCACATCGTTCAGCGCAGCGGTGTCCAACGTCAGCAGGTGTTGCGGCCCGCCGCCGCGGCGCGCGGCCTGCTGCTCGCGCACCACGTCCACCACCACCGAGCGCATCACCCGCGCCGCGTAGGCCAGAAAATGGCCGCGGTCTGGGGCTGCCAGTCTCTGCGCACCCAGCAGGCGCAGGTAGGCCTCGTGCACCAGCGCCCCGGTTTCCATCATCAGGCGGTCGTCGCGGCGGTGCAGGCGCGCATGCGCCGCGCGCTTGAGCTCGGGGTAGAGCAGCTCGAAGATGTGGCCGACGGCCAGGGGCTCCCCCTGTCGTGCGGCTTCGAGCAGGACCGTGACATCACCCATGCGCAACTCCTGCCACTTGCGTCTGCGCTTGCGCAGCAAGTGTTGGAAAGTAAGGAGTGTGCGCGAGCGCAATCGGGCTGGCTAGGGGCCAGTGACCCAGAGCGGGCTACTTTTGCCGAGACCGGACCGGCACCGCTTGCGCTGCCTGACCGGCACCGACATGGCGGGCTGGTCCAGACGGGATCCACTGGCGCCACAATGTTTGTCGAACCGCCCTTGAGGAGCCCTTGTGATCGTCGAACGCATCTGGACTGGCAATGCCTACCGCAACTACAACTACCTGATCGCCTGCCCCGAGAGCGGCGAGGCCCTGGCGATCGACCCGCTGGACCATGGGAAGTGCCTGGCCACGGCCAAGGCCCGGGGCTGGCAGATCACCCAGATCCTCAACACCCACGAGCACCACGACCATACCGGCGGCAATGCCGCGGTGGTGGCCGCGACCGGGGCCAAGCTGATCGCCCACCACCGCGCCGGTGCCAGCATCCCGGGGGTGGACCGCGGCGTGCAGGCCGGCGACGTGGTCAAGGTCGGCCGCACGGTGGAGCTGGAGTGCCTGGATACCCCCGGCCACACCTACTGCCACATCTGCCTGCGCGCGCGGGGCGACCAGCCGGCGCTGTTTTCGGGTGACACCCTGTTCAATGCCGGCGCGGGCAACTGCCACAATGGCGGCAATGTGGACGCGCTGTTCACCACCTTTGCCGAGCAGCTGTCGCGCCTGCCGGACGACACCCGGCTCTACCCGGGCCACGACTACATCGAGAACAACTTGAAGTTCACGCTGGCGCGCGAGCCCGACAACGCCGACGCGGCCGCCTGGCTGTCTCGGGCGCAGGCCGAGAACGGCGACGCTGCCCCCGTGACCACGCTGGCCGACGAGAAGCGCATCAACACCTTTCTGCGCCTGGGCAGCGCCAGCGTCATCGCCGCGCTGCGCGAGGCCGTGCCCGACCTGCCGGCGCAGCCCGATGCGCGCACCGTGTTCACCCAGCTGCGCGCGCTGCGCAACCGCTGGTAGCGCGTCCGGCAGGCCGGATCAGGCTCCGGTGCCGGGCGTCGGGTGCAGGGCTGCTGCCAGCGCACCCAGTTGCGCTTCGCCGGCCGGCGTCTGCCCGCCCTGGGCCAGGAAGCGCCGCATGGCATCCTGCGTGGCTGGCTCGCCCAGCGTGCCCTGGAAGGCCGCTGCCTCGGCCAGCAGGTCGGGCAGCACGTCCTTCTCGGCCCGCAGCACGCTGGCCTTGGCCGCCGCCACCGCATGCGGCGGGAAGGACGCGATGCGCGCCGCCAGCTTGTCCACATGCGGCCACAGCTCGGCCGCCGGCAAGGCCCGGTTGACCCAGCCCCAGGCCTCGGCCACGTCGGCCGGGATGTCGTCGCAGCCCAGCACCACCTCCATCGCACGCGACCGGCCCAGCAGCCGTGCCAGCCGCACCGTGCCCGACCCGCCGGGCAGGATGCCCAGGGCCACCTCGGGCTGGTTGAACACCGCCTGGCCACGCAGCGCGAAGCGCATGTCGCAGCTCAGCGCGATCTCGCTGCCACCGCCGCCGGCCCGGCCCTCCACCACCGCGATGGTGGCCTTGGGCATGGTGCGCAGCGCCTCGCACAGCTGGTGGAAAGGTGACAATTGCTCGGGCGCGGCCGACGGGCCGGGCGGAAACCTCAGGATCAGGCCGACATCGAAATGCGCGATGAAGAAGTCGGGCTTGGCCGAGGCCAGCACCACCACCCGCACCCGATCGTCGGCGGCCAGCTGCGGCACCAGCGCCAGCAGCTCCTTGAACATCGGCTTGTCGAGCAGGTTGATCGGGCCGTTGTCCAGCAGCACCCGGGCGATGCCGTGCTGCAGGTTGACGCGCAGGGTCTGGTAGGGGCCGTAGTCCATGAGCTTGTCCTGGGTGGTTTGGCCGGCACGCTAACGCCGCGCCTGCAGCGGGTCGGTCCCGTGGGTGACTGCCGGCGGCGCAGTCGGCCCGCACAGTGTGGCGCGCCTGTCACCAACCCCATCGGAGCCGCCATGCCTGTCGCCCTCACCAAACCCGGTATCGACCTGGGCATCGTCACCAGCAACGGCCCGGCCATGCTGGCCTTCTACCGCGATGTGCTGGGCCTGGTGTTCAAGGGCGAGATGGCGATGCCGGGCGGCACCGGCACCATGCACCGCCTGCTGTGCGGCGACAGCCTGATCAAGCTGGTGGTGATGCCCAGCCTGCCGGCCGCCGCGCCGCCCGGGGGCATCCAGGGCGCGGCCGGCTACCGCTACTGGACCTTGACCGTCAGCAACCTGGCCGACATGGTGAAAGCCTGCGCCGATGCCGGCCACAAGGTGGTGTTCGGTGCCCGCGAGATCCGCCCTGGTGTGCAGATCGCGATGGTGACCGACCCCGACGGCAACTGGGTGGAGTTTCTGCAGGTCGGTTGAACGGCGATCAGCCGTTGCTGTCGGCGTCGCGGCGGTGCCCCGACATCTCGGCCCCGGCGTCGGGGGCCAGCGCCACGAACCAGGCCAGCGGAATCAGCGACATCAGCCCCACCGCGACAAAGGCGCGGCTGAAGTCCAGCGCCAGCAGCGCGGTGCGGCCGTCCAGGCTGCGCGAGCCCTCCAGCAGCATTGCCGCCAGCGCCACCCCGGCCGCCAGCGACAGCTGCTGCACCACGCCCACCAGCGAGGTGGCGCGGCTCATGTCGACAGCTTGCACATCGGCATAGGTCAGGCTGTTCAGGCTGGTGAATTGCAGCGACCGGAAGAAGCCGCCCAGCCCGAGCAAGGCCATCAGTACCAGGGTCGGGGTCAAGGCGGTGACTGCGCCCAGCACCACGATCATCGCGCCGCTGATCAAGGCATTGGCCAGCAGCACGCTGCGAAAGCCCCAGCACCGCAGTACCGGCCCGGCAGTGAGCTTCATCGCCACTGCACCCACCGCCGACATGAAGGTGAGGCTGCCGGACTCGAAGGCACTCATGCCGAAGCCGATCTGCAGCATCAAGGGCAGCAAGAATGGCATGGCGCCCACCGCCACCCGGAACATCAGCCCGCCCACCAGGGCGATGCGCAAGCTGGCAATGCGCAGCAGGGTCAGGTCGACGATCGGATGGGCGGCGCGCCGGGCATGGCCCACATAGATCGCCAGCAGCAGCGCGCCGGCCGCCATCATCGCCAGGGCCGCGCCAGCGCGCGCCTCGCGCCCGCCCAGCAGCGTGAAGCCGAAGATGACCAGCGCCAGGCCGCTGCCGGTGAGCGCGAAACCCGGCCAATCCATCGGCCGGGCCTGGTCCGCGCGCGCCTGCGGCACCCACCACAGCGCCAGCGCCAGGCCGATCAGGCCCACCGGCACATTCAGCCAGAAGATGCCGCGCCAGTGGTAGTAGGTGGTGATGAAGCCGCCCAGCGGCGGGCCGATGATGGGCGCGAACAGTGTGGGGATGCTCAGCCAGGCCATGGCCGAGACCATCTCGCGCTTGGGGATGGCGCGCAGCAGGATCAGCCGGCCCACCGGCAGCATCATCGCCCCGCCCAGGCCCTGGCAGAAGCGGCCGGCCACCAGGCTGTTCAGGTCCCAGGCCAGCGCGCATGCCACCGAGCTGAGGGTGAACA
>JAYUQJ010000498.1:0-7415 GCA_043756825.1 Betaproteobacteria bacterium
GGGGCTGCCCTCGCCGGCCCATCGGCGCCCGGCACGGGCAGCGCCGCGCCGCCGCAGCGCGCCGCCAGGTCGGCCAGTGCCCGGGCCAGGCGGGCATCCAGCGCTTGCCGGGCCTCGCCCTGGTGCGCTTGGGCACGCCGGGCCAGCGCCGCAGCGAAAGCAAAGCGCACCGGGTCGATGTGCTGCGCGCCTTGCGCCCGCAAGGCGTCCAGCGCCGGGCCGGGCGCCGGGCCGGGCTCAGGGGCGGGGTGGGAGTGGGAGTAGGAGTGGGTCATTCGACGGCCGGGGCACCGGCGCCATTTCGACGCGCCGGTTGCGCGAGCGGCCGGCGGCATCGGCATTCGACGCCACCGGCTGTTCGGGGCCGAAGGCGGCGGCGAAAACCGATGCCGACGGCAGGCCCGCCTCGACCAGGGCGCGGGTCACCGTCAAGGCGCGCTGGGCCGACAGCTCCAGGTTGTCGGCGAACGCGCGATTGCCGTCGCGCAGCTGGCGGTCATCGGTGAAGCCACTGACCATCAGCCACTCTTCGCGGCTGTCCAGATAGGCGCGCAGCGGCGCGGCCAGGCTCTTGAGCAAAGCCCGGCCTTCGGGCTGCAACTGGTCAGAGTTCATGGCGAACAGCACGCTGCCGCTGATGCCGATGCGGCCGTTGTTCAGCGTCACCCGGCCGTTGGCCAGCGGTAGCGCCAGGGCCTGCTCCAGCGTCTGGCGGCGCTGCTCCTCCTGCTGGCGCTTGTGCACCTCGGTCTGCAGATGGCTCGCCAGTTCCAGCTGTACCCCCAGCACGCAGACCAGCATCAGCACAAAGGCCCCCAGCAGGCCCGCCATCAGGTCGCCGAAGACGGCCCAGACCGGCGCGCTGCTGTCCAGCATGGCGTCGCTGTCGTCCATCAGGCCACCTCGTCGGCCAGGCGGGCGGGCCGGCGCGACAGGGCCTGCAGCTCGTCGACGATCTGCTTCTGCGCGCCCACGCTCAGGTCGATGATCTCGCGCGCCTGGGCCACGTAATAGCCCAGCTGCTCGTCGCTGCGGGCGCTGGACTTGTCGAGCGCGCCCTCGATGCGCTGCAGCTGGTCGGTCAGGGCCTGGCTGGACCGGTCGAACATGCCGACCGCCACGCCGAAGGCCTCGCCCAGGCTGGCCACTTCGACCGCGCTGCAGCTGAGCTGCGCGCCCAGGCTGCTCAGCCGGCCGGCCTCGGCGTCCAGGGTCTGGTGAAGCCGCGCACCGGCCTGCTGCAGCTGGCCGGCCGACGCCGCCACCACCGAGTCGATCGCCTGGCGTTGGTCGGTGGCGGCCTGGTTCAGCGCGTCCAGCAGTGCGGCCAGGCTGCCCATGATGCGGCTGCGCTCGTCCAGCAGGGTGTTGTCGCGGGCCAGGCTGTCCGACAACTGCTGACGCATCAGGCCCGCCACCTCGACGGCGGCGCGCGGCGCGTCGGCCGCAGTGTCGATCAGGCGGGCCAGTTCGGCCAACGTGTTGCGGGCCTGGGCGTCGGCCCGGGTGTGCAGGTCGCGCGCGGTCTGTTCCAGGGTCTGGCAGATCTGCCGCTGCTGGCCCAGGGCCTGGTCGCCCGCCTGCTGCCAGGCCTGGCGCAGCGACTCGGCCACCTCGGCCAGCGATCTGGTCCAGGCCGCCAGGCGCTGCTGGTCGCCGGCCGCCGCGCCGGCCCGAAGCGCGGCATGGGCCTGGTCCACCGTGGCCAGCAGCGCGGCCGAGCCCTGGGTGAAGCTGCTGGCCGCCGCCGCCTGCGATTGCTGCAGGCCTGCGGCCAGGGTCTGGCTGTTGCGCTGCTGCTGGACCAGCGCCTCGCGCCAACGCTCGGTCATCTCACCGGTGATGACACCAAAGCGCTCAGCCACCTGGCCCAGCTGCTGCGCGGCGGTGTCGGCCATGCGCTGGTGCAGGCGCTGGGCCTGCTGCGACAGCACCGCCAGTGCCACCGCCTGCTCGGCCTGCCCGGCCTGTTGTCGGGCGTCGACCGACGCCAGCAGCGTGCTCGCACCCTGCTCGACTGCCCTGGCAAAGCCGCCCAAGGACTGCTGCAGGCCGCCGGCCAGTGCCGCGTTGCTCTGCTCGTGGCGTGCCAGCGCGGTGGCCCAGACCTCGGACACGGTGTCCACCGTCTGGCCAAAGCGGGTGGACAGGCCGTCCAGCTGCGTCTGCACCGCAAGCACCATGCCGGCCTGGAAAGCCGCGCTTTCGCGGGCGATGCTGCCCAGCGTGGCCTGCACGACCGGCTCGACCGTGGCCACGGCCAGGCGGGCGCTCTCGCCCAGGCTGTCCTTGAGCGAGCGGTCGACCGACGCCGCCAGCGCCCCATAGCTGGCCTGGGCCTGGCCGTGGAAGCGCTCCTGGCCGGCCAGCAGCCGCTGGTTCAGGCCTTCGCTCTGGCGCGCCAGCTGCGCCATCAGCGTTTCGACCTGGGCCAGCAGCGCCGGCATTGCCTGGCCCTGCGATTGCAGTGCGGCCAGCGTGGCTTCGCGCTGGTGGGCCGCCGAGTAGGCCCGAAGACCGGTGGCGACCTGGCCGTCCAGCAACTGGGCGGCCTGCAGCCGCTCGCGCCGGCACAGCGCCGACACCAGGCCCAGCATGGCCGATGCCGCCACCCCGGCCACCGAAGTGCCGAAGGCCAGCCCCAGGCCTTTGACCGGCGCGGCCAGCGCGGCACGGATGGTGGGCAGGTCGGTGGTGGTCTCCAGCGCCAGCACCGCGCCATTGAGGGTGACCACCATGCCCAGGAAAGTGCCCAGCATGCCCAGCAGCACCAGCAGTCCGACCAGGTAGGGCGTCAGCGCCGGCCCGGGCAGGCCCACCCGCTCGCCCTCGATGCGCAGGCGCACGGCATGACGCAGGCTGGGCGGCACCCGGGCCAGCCAGCCGGCCAGGCCTGGCAAGGGGTCGGTCACCAAGGCCAGCGCCGCTCGCAGGCCGGCGCTGGCCTGCTGGAAGCGCCACAGCTCGAAGGCGCCGACGCCGTAGACCGCGCCGATCAGCAATGTCATCGCCAGCGCCAGCGGGCTGCCACCGGCATAGCCCCAGGCCACCCAGGCCACTGCCGCCGCGCCCAGCGCAAAGGCGGCGATGCTGCAGAGCCGGTTCATGGCTGCGCCCCTGGCGCGACCGCCGGGGTCTGCGCCAGTGCGTCCACCAGGCCCTGCAGCGGCAGCAGGCGCAGGTCCAGTTCGGCCAGCAGCGCCCGCCGCAGCGCGGCCGCCGCAGCCTCCTGTGACCGGGGTTGGCGCTTGAAATGCTGGTCCAGCCAGCCGGGCACGGCAGCCAGCAGCTGGCGTTGGCGTGGCGCCAAGGCGTCGTCCAGCACCGCGTCGAGCGCGGCCAGCCGGGCCAGGGCGGGCGGGCCGGCCTGCAAGGCCAGGCGCAACTGGCCCCGCAATGCGCCGATGCGCGTGTCCATCGCCTGCTGGTGGGTCTGGTACTGGCGGCGCAGCGCGGCGAAGTCGGCAGGGTCCATGGTCAGCAGGTCAGGGGCGGGGCTGGGTGGGGCGGGCATGGGGTTGATGGAGGCGGGCCGGGGGGCGGGTCGGGGGGCGCGCAGCGGGGCGGCCGCCAGCACGGGGTCGGCGCTGATGGCCTCTGACAAGGCTTGGCGCAAGCGCCGGCAGGCGTCCCTGGCGTTGCGCGCGCGGGCGGCCGCGCCGGGCCCGTCCACCCCGGCACCGGCGGCCGGGCTGGCGCCCAGCACGGCCGACAGCGCAATGGCGTCGGTCCAGGCCAGCCAGGGGCTCCAGCGCTCGGCCAGCGTCAGTGGGGAGGGCGCGGCGTCCCCCAGGCCCAGACCCGCGAGCAGGCGCACCAGGGCGGCGCTGTTGAACGGGGTGGCGCGGGGCAGACGGTGCTTGACGCCATCCATAACATTCCCGGCAAAGCCCATGATTTTACGTCAGCGCCCGGCTGCGGCCGGCCTGGCCCCCCGCAGCGCCGCCCGCCCGACGCCGACGCCGCACCCCAACGCCATCGGGCCAGGGCCTATGCTGCCGCCCCAGCGCACGCCGCCGGCCCGCCAGCCCCCTACTCGCCCCTCCCCGCGCACCCATGCAAGCCCTGCTCGACGCCATCGCCGCGATGGACCTGCCCAGCGACGCCCGGCGCATCTTCCACGGCCGCAGCGGCCTCTGCCCGGGCAGCGAGACCTGGGCCCTGGACTGCTTCCCGCCGGTCTGGCTGCTGACCCGCTACCAGCCCGCCAGCGACGCTGAACTGGCCGCCGTGCACGCCGCCCTGGCCGCGCGCTGGCAACAGCTGGGCGGCGGGCAGCCGCTGAACTGGGTCTACCAGTGCCGCCACGCGGGCTACAGCAGCACCCGCCTGATGGCCGGCAGCGTGCCCGACCCGCATGGGGTGAGCGAGGACGGCACGCACTACCTGGTGCATCTGCTGCAGGGCCAGAACCACGGCCTGTTCCTGGACATGGCCGAAGGCCGACGCTGGGTGCGCCGGCATGCTGCAGCCCACCCGGGGCTGAAGGTGCTGAACCTGTTTGCCTACACCTGTGCGTTCTCGGTGGTGGCGCTGCAGGCCGGTGCGCGGCAAGTGACCAACCTCGACATGAGCCGGGGCGCGCTGGCCATCGGCCAGCACAACCACCGGCTCAACGGCCTCGCAGCCGGCGCCAGCTTCCTGCCCCACGACCTGTTCAACACCTGGGGAAAGCTCAGTCGAGGCGGGCCTTATGACCTGGTCATCATGGACCCGCCCAGCTACCAGTTGGGCAGCTTCGTGGCCGCCAAGGACTACGCCCGCCTGCTGCGCCGCTTGCCCGACCTGCTGGCACCGGGAGGCCATGCGCTGCTGTGCCTGAACGCGCCCGAACTGGGTGTCGATTTCCTGCAGGGCCCGATGCGCACGCTGGCGCCCGACCTGGCCTGGGTGCAGCGCCTGCCCAACCCACCGGCCTTTGCCGATGTGTCGGCCGAGCGCGCGCTCAAGGTACTGGTCTACCGGGCGCCGGCTTGAGCCGCACCGGCAGTCGGCGGACTTCGTGGGGCGCAGATCGGCCACGGCGCTGCCGCAAGCGTCCGGCGCGCCTGGAAACCCCGACCGACAGTGCAGTACTGCGGTGCTGGATTGCCGGCACCGTACACCTGTGCATTGAAGCTGGCGCGCGCATCTTGGGCCTTGTAAACGAGACGAATGCCGCCGCGCCGGTGTGCCAGCGCGGCAGGCCAGGCGGGCCGTGCTGATGTCCTTGCGCAGCCTCTTGATGCCGGCATTGAGCCAACACTGGTTGTCGCGCCACCGCCTGCTGAAGGCGCGCCCGGGCCGAGCGGGCCCGCCGGTCGAGCGGCGAGCCGCACCGGGTGCATTTGTTCCACCAGGTCGACGATCCCTACAGTGCACTGCTGGCGGCCTGCCTGCCGACACTGCTGCAGCGCTATCAGATCGACCTGGTCGCGCATGTGGTGGGCCCGCCCTCAGACGCGGCCGCCCCTGACCGCGAACGCCTGACGGCCTACAGCCGCCAGGATGCGCAGCGTCTTGCCGAGCACCATGGCCTGGGCTGGCGCGATCACGGCGCCCAGCCCCAGCCGGCGGCCGTGGACCAGGCCACCCGTGCGCTGGTGGCGGCGGCCGAGCAAGGCCGTTTTGTCGACCTGGCCGGGCCCTTGTCAGACACCTTGTGGGGCAGCGCTGCCGGTCCGGCCGGGGGATCGTCGGCCGGCCCTGACCCCGCCTGCGGCCAGCGCCCAACAGGCGGCGGCGCACCTGACCGCGGCCGGCGCCCTGCGCCAGCGCTTGGGTCACTACCTGGGCGCCACCCTGTTCTACGGCGGTGAATGGTATTGGGGCATCGACCGCCTGCACCACCTGGAGCAGCGCCTGCAGGCCCTGGGGGCGCAGAGGTCGGGGGTGAGGGGCTTGATGTTCGCCCCCGACGCCGACCTTGCCGCGCCTGTGGCCCTGGCCAAGCCGCTGATCATCGATTTCTATTTCTCGCTGCGCAGCCTCTACTCGGCCATCGTCGCCCCACGGGTGTTCAGGCTGGGACGCCTCACCGGCGCCCCGGTGCGGCTGCGTTATGTGCAGCCGATGGTGATGCGCGGGCTGCCGGTGCCGCGTGAAAAGCGCAACCACATCAGCCTGGACGCCGCGCGCGAGGCCCATGTCCACCAAATTCCCTTCGGCCGCGTCAACGATCCGGTGGGCCGGCCGGTAGAGCGCGGCCTGGCGCTGATGCCGCTGGCCGAGCGCCACGGCAAGGCGCAGGCCTACCTGCTGTCGTTCATGCAGGGGGTGTGGGCCGAGGGCTGCGACGCCGGCAGCGACCGGGGCCTGCGCCGCATCGCCGAGCGCGCCGGCCTGGGCTGGGCCGACGCCCAGGCGGCGCTGCAGGACGAGCACTGGCGCCAGACCGCCGAAGCCAACCGGGCCGAATTGCTGGGCCTGGGTCTGTGGGGCGTACCGTCCTTCCGGGTGCGCAACACTGCGGTCTGGGGGCAAGACCGGCTCTGGGCTGTGCAGCAGGCCTTGCTCGCCCCAACCCCGCCAGCCACCAGCACCGCCACGGCCACCACGCCATGAAACTGACCTTCAACTACCTGTTGCGCGCCCTCTGCCTGCTGGTCTTTGCGGCAGCCCTGGCCAAGCTGGCCGGCCTGCTGCCTGGCGCCGGCCTTGACCACGCACCAATGGTGGCCGGCCTGCTGCTGGCCTTGCATGCCGCCGAACTGCTGTTCGTCTTCAAACTCGTACGCTTGTACCAGGGCGCGTTGGCGGTGAGCGTCTTGTTGACGCTGCTGTTCGGACTGCTGCACTGGAAGCCGCTGGCCTTCGAAATGGGGCCCAACGACCAGCGCTACGAAGTCATGGCCCTGCTGGACACCTGGACCAATGCCTTCGCCGCGCCGGACCCCCGCGTCAGCGGCACTGGCGGCGGCCGCTTCCTGCTGGTGGGGTCGACCTGGCAGGGCACGTTGCCGCCAGGCCTGCAACTGCTGCGTTCGCCGACCCGCACAGTCTGGCTGATCGGCCGCACCCAGACCAATGGCAAGCCTGACTTCGGGCTGGTGCACCGCCTGCAGGACGGGGTAGGCCTGCGCCGCCTGAGCGCTGCGCCTGCGGCCGAGCCTGCCGGGCCGGGCAGCGGCGCGCCGCCGGCGTCACCGCTGCAGCAGATGCAGGCCATGGACACCGAAGTGTTCTTCACCCGCCTGGCCGCTCTGATGGTGGACAACCCCCCCTGCCGCCGCCGACGCCCCGATGCTGGCCCGACTGGCAGCGCTCGGCATCACACCCGGCCAGCCCCTGCGCGGGGGCCTGCTCGACCGCTGGAGTCTGCGCCTGGGCCGCTGGGCTGCCGAGGTCACGGCGGGACGCGAGCTGAAAGCGCCCCGCCACGGGGTCAACGGCTGGTCCATGCCGCCGGGCAAGCTCGGTCAATACGGTAGCGACTA
>JAYUQJ010000499.1:0-7410 GCA_043756825.1 Betaproteobacteria bacterium
CCAGGCCGTGGGCGGCATGGACGACTGGCGCACACCGCTGCTGCAGGCCATGACCTGGCTGGTCAGCGCGATCCGCGCCGCCGCCTTTGCGCCCTTGCTGCGCCGGCGCATGGATGCCGAACTGCTGGCCGACCGGCCCTTCGAGCAACTGGTGCGCGCGGCCGAGGCCCTGACCGACGCGCTGCAATCCGGCCCGCGCGAGGCGGTGGCACCGCACGCCACCTACTTCCGGGCGCTGCTGCAGCGCTGCCGCAGCGCCGCCGAAAGCGTGCCGCTGCACCTCGAAGAACACGGCGTGTCGGTCAACATCGTGTTCGAGGTGGACCAGTTGCTGGGCCGCACGCTGCGCCTGGAAGACCTGCTCGACCTGCTGCTGGCCGAGGCGCCGCAGCGTGAGCTGCAAGACCTGCTGGTGGCGCTGGTGACCCTGACGCGACAGCGCCGCAGCCTGCGTGCGCTGCTGTCGCGCCACTACTCGCTGCTGGCGCGCAAGGTGGCCGAGCGCCATGCCGCAGCCGGCGAGCACTACATCACCCGCACCGCCACCGAGTACCGCCGCATGCTGGCCAAGGCAGCCGGCGGCGGTGCGGTACTGGCGGGCACCACCTTCGCCAAGTTCGGCCTGTTGGCGCTCGGCCTGCTGCCCTTCTGGTCGGGCCTGGCGGCCGGGCTGAATTACGCCATCAGCTTCCTGATCATCTACCTGCTGAACTGGACGGTGGCCACCAAGCAACCGGCCATGACCGCACCAGCGATGGCCGAAAAGCTGGCCGCGCTGCGCGGCGAGCCGGCCGGCCTGCTGCACCCCGACGGCCGCGACAGCCCGGCGGTGGAGGGCTTTGTCGACGAGGTCACCCATCTGGTGCGGTCGCAGATGGCCGGCATCGTCGGCAACCTGGCGCTGGTGGTGCCGGTGGTGCTGGCGGTGCAGGCGCTGGCCTGGGCCTGGCTCGGCGCGCCGCTGCTGTCGCGTGCGGATGCCGAGCATGTGCTGCACAGCACCACCCTGCTGGGGCCTACCGCGCTGTTCGCGGCTTTTACCGGGGTACTGCTTTTTGCCAGCAGCCTGGTCGCCGGCTGGGTCGAGAACTGGTGGGTCTACCACCGGCTGACCAGCGCGCTGGCCCACCACCCCGGCAGCGTGGCGCGGCTGGGCGCGGTGCGGGCCCAGCGCTGGGCCATTTGGTGGCGCGGTCATATCTCGGGCCTGGCGGCGAATGTCTCGCTCGGCCTGATGCTGGGTCTGCTGCCGGTGCTGCTGGCCTTTGTCGGCCTGCCCATCGAGGTGCGCCATGTCACCTTGTCCACCGGCCAACTGGCCGGCGCGGTCAGCACCCTGGGCTGGCAGACCGTGACCCAGGCCGACTTCTGGTGGTGCGTGGCCGGCCTGGGTGTGACCGCTGCACTCAACCTGGGTGTCAGCTTCTGGCTGGCGCTGCGGGTGGCGATGCGCTCGCGCGGCATCACCCTGACCGACCGGCGCCGGCTCAACCGCGCGATCCGGCACCGCCTGCGCCAGGCGCCGCTCAGCTTCGTGCTGCCTGTCTGACCCCGCCCACGGCCTAACATCCGGCCATGAGCCCCCTGTCGCAACGCCAGCCCGACCTGCACGCCCTGTTCGACACCGGCCACCAGGTCGCCACCCTGGGCAACGGGGTGCGGGTGCTGACACTGCAGTTGCCGCACCAGCCCACGGCCACGGTCAGCGTCTATGTGCGCAGCGGCAGCGGGCATGAGCGGCCGGGCCTGAACGGCATCGGCCATGTGATCGAGCACATGGCCTTCAAGGGCACCTTGCGACGCGACGCGCGACGCCTGAACCTGGACGCCGAGCGCCTGGGCGCCGAGGTCAATGCCCACACCGACAAGGACCACACCGCCTTCCACATGTGCGGCCTGGCCGCCGACGCGCCGCGCCTGGTGCGCATGCTGGGCGACATCGTGCAGCACGCCACCTTCCCGGATGCGGAGTTGCAGCGCGAGCGCGAGGTGCTGCTGCACGAGTTTGCCGAGGACGAGGACGACCCGATGTCCACCGCCTACAAGCTGTTCGACCGGGCCTGCCACGGCCAGCACCCGCTGGCCCAACCCGTGATCGGCAGCCGCGCCAATATCCGGCGCTTCAGCCGCGCCGACCTGGTGGCCCATGTGCAGGCCCAGTACACCGGCGCCAATCTGGTGGTGGCCGCGGCCGGCGCGCTGGATGTGGACGCGGTGCAGCGCGAGGCCGAGGCCTGCTTCGGCGCGCTGGCGCGCGGCACCGCCAACCGCCTGCAGGCCCCCGATTGGCTGGGCGGCGTGCGAGCCCGGGCCCAGCCGGGCAGCAGCCAGACCCACCTGGTGCTGGGCTTCCCGATCCCGCCGCTGCAGGCCGACGACCCCACCGCCACGCTGGCCGCCGCGCTGCTGGGCGAGGGCATGAGCTCGCCGCTGATGGACCAGCTGCGCGAGCGGCGCGGCCTGGTCTATTACGCCGCCTGCTCGGCCGATGTGATCGACAGCGCCGGCCAGTTCGTGATCGAGGCGTCCACCTCGCCCGGCCAGGTCGATGAATGCCTGGCGGCGCTGGGCGAGTTGCTGCAGGCCCAGGCCGGCGCGATCAAGGCGGTGGACCTGGAGCGCGCCCGCAAGCAGACCCTGGTGCGCCAGTTGCGCGCCCTGGACAAACCCGCCCGCCGCATCGAGGAGGCCGCGCTCGACCTGCTGGTGCACGGCCGCCTGCGCTCGCGCGCCGACTGGCTGGCGCGCCTGCATGCGATCGGCGCGCGCCGCCTGCGCGAGGCCTTTGCCGACATGCAGGCCGCCGGCGCTGCGCTGGCCTGCACCGGCCGGGTGCCGCGCGGCCTGCCCACACGGGCACAGGCGGCGCTGGCCGCCCAGGGCCTGATGAAGCCGTGATGCGGGGCGGCAGCGGCGGCCGGGTCAGGCCAGGAACTGCAGGTCCAGATCGCCGTGGGCGTAGATCACCACGCCGGTATCGGTTTCGGTGATGCGGTGACCGCTGCCGGCCAGCGCCAGTTGGTAGTCACCCGCCTGCAGCAGCAGATCGTCCAGGAACAGCTCGCCCTGCAGCATCAGGCATTCTTCGTCATGGCCATGCTGGTGCCAGGGCACCTGGGCACCGGCCTGGGCCAGGTACAGCAGCGCGGCATGGCCGCCGCGCTGCCACAGCCCCCCGGCGCTGGATGCCTGGGGCAAAGTCGGGCCAACCGGCGTCGGCATCGCGCAGGGTACAGGCCATCTCGGCCGGCTCGGCCGGCGCACTGTCCACCGATTCGCGCAAGAACAGCAGCACCGGGCCGTCGGCGCGCCAGGTCGGCAGGGCCTGGCCTGGCGGGCTGCGGTGGTAATCGCGCGTCGACAACAAGGTTTCGCCCAGCCACACCTTGCCGTGCACCACCAGCCATTCGCGATCGCAGGGCGGGTAGCGGCCCGGTTCGTCGGGCCAGCCCGTGCCGAGCAGGTCGGGGGTGAGCAAGGCCGCGTCAGCCAACTCGATCAGGCGCGCCCGCAGCGGCTCGCCCGGGCGCAGCGCGGCACCCGGCCGGGCGGCGTACAGCTGCTCGGCCTTCACACCGGGCGCCAGGGTCAGGGCTGCCAGCTTGCGCCGCCGCACCGTGACCAGGCCCTGCTCGGCCCGGCGCGACGCCGCCGCCCGGTCCAGCAGCCGGTCGTGCAGGGCAGCGGCGCCTGCCGGCGCGTCCGGCATGGCCCAGGCCCGGGCAAAGGCGTCGGACAACAGCGGCGCGAAGGCCTCACTGTCGGCGTGGATGTCCTCGGCAACGCCGAGTGGCGAGGGGGGATTCAGGGGCGGGTGGCTCATGACAATCAGGACTTAGGGACAAGGCCGGGTTTCGACCGGTTTCACAGCGCGGGCTCAGCCGCGCCCTGGTCGCCCAGGGCCTGGCGCAGGGTCGACAGCGCACGCCGGATCTGCGATTTCACGGTGCCCAGGGGCAGCGCAGTCTGGCTGGCGATTTCTTCATGGCTGAGAGACCGAGCACGTTTTGTGGTGTTGCTCGGTCACGCTCGAAATCCTCTCAGTCTCTGAGCCCACCCAGAAAAACCATCGCCACCAACTGGCGCGGCTGGGCATTGAGCAACAGCAGCGCGCGGTGCAGGTCGGCATGGCTGCGGGCCACGGCCAGCAACTCGTCGGCGGCGGGTTGCGCCGCACGCCAGGCGCTGGCGGCCTCGTCGTGCAGGCTGTCGCGCTGGAAGCGCGCCTCCCGGCGAATGGCATCGATGGCGCGCGAATGCGCCATGCCCAGCAGCCAGGTCATGGCCCGACCGCGGGCCGGGTCGAAACGCGTGGCTTGGCGCCAGACCTGGAGGTAGGTGTCCTCCACCACCTCCTCGGCCAGCGCGGGCCGGCCACCACCCGCAGCGCCAGTCCGTAGACCCGCTGCAGCGTGGCGTCATAGAGTGCCGTCAGCGCGCGCTCGTCGTGGTCGGCCACCGCGTCGATCCAGGCGGCCAGTTGGGCCTCGTCCAGCGCTGCGGCAAGCGCCGGCCGGGCGGGCTGCGCCGGCCCGGCATCAGCATCCGCACGGCTACCGGGCGCCCGCGCTTCGCACAGGCCACCGTCGCCGGCCGGCGCCTCGTCCCGCGGGTCGGGATCGAAAAGGCTGAGGGCCTGCCGGCCGGGTCGGCGTCATCCGGGCGGGCATCGCGCCGGCGGGCATGCGACCGATCGGCAGTCATTCGAGCGCCTCATCGGCCGTGGGCATCGGCGCCAAGTGGCTGGACGGACGGCTGGACGGACGGCTGAACAGACGACAGGCCCCACGGCGGGACGCCGCCGCCGGGTGGGGCATTCGCGCAAAGGGCAGGCACATGCCCGCCATCATGCCCGCTGGCGCGCCCGGGCGCCACGGCGGGCACCGCCAGGCGCGGGCTACCGGCCGCCCGAGTTTCTGGATGCAGGCCGCAGCGGGGTGTCGGCGCGCCGGCGGCGGGGGCCGCAGGGGCGCTGTGGGCGCTGTGGGCGCTGTGGGCGCTGTGGGCGTTGTGGGCGTTATGGGCGTTGTGGGCGTTATGGGCGCTGTGGGCGTTATGGGCGTTATGGGCGTTGGGGGCATCCACCGGCCGGCCTGGCCCGTAATCCCTGGCAATGCCGTGGCGGCCAGCCTGGTCGCACCTGCCCCAGCCCCGCCCATGCCGCCCCGCCCTCTCGACCTGATCAGCCATTGGCAGATCGCTGCCCCGCCGTCCCGGGTCTGGTCGGCGCTGGCCGACCCGGCGCAGTGGCCGCAGTGGTGGCCGGGGTTGCGGCTGGTGCCCGCCAACGGCGTGCCAGCCCCACCGCACCCGGGCCAGCTGCGGCGCCTGGCCTGGTCGGCGGGCGGCTCGTTCAAAGGCGTGATCGCCCTGCAGACCCTGGAAGCGCTGGCACCCGAGCGGATGCGCCTGCGCTCGGGCTGGGCGCAGGCCGGTGCCGGACCGGCCACGCTGCAGGGTGAATGCATCTGGCTGCTGCGCGCCGAAGCCGGACTGACCCAGGTCACCCATGTCTGGCGCCTGGCCCCCCACACCGGCCTGGCGCGCTGGCGCCGCTGATGCGGGCCCTGCATGGCCGGGTGATGCGCGCCGGTGCGGCCGGCCTGGCGCGGCATCTGGCGCCACCGACGCGGCGCTGAACTGCGGCTCAGGGCGGCGAATCGTCATCGGGCGGACGCTCGCCGCGCTTGCGCCCGGCAAACATCGTCCACCAGACGATGCCCACCAGCAGCGCCAAGGCACCCATTGCTTCCAGCAGAATCAGCCACATGCCGCGATTATCCCGACCTCTGCCCCTGGCCCTGGCGGCCGGCTTGCTGGGCCTGCTGGGTGCCTGCGCCGTGACGCCACCGCCCGCCCCCGCAACGGCTGTCGCCCCCGTCCCGGCGCCACGGCCGGCCGAACCGGCAGCGCCCCCCAGCGGTACCCAGCCGGCCGCCGCCAGCGTCATCCAGCGCAGCCGGGCGCGCTGGGTGGCGGTGGACTGGCCGGCGCTGCCTGGCTGGGGCGCCGACCGCGCCAGCGAGCTGTGGCCGGCGCTGCGGGCCGGCTGCGCCCGCCCGGCGGCGGGCTGGGCCGACCTGTGCGCCCGGGTAGCCGCCTTCACCCCGCCCGACGACGGTTTTGCACAGGATTTTCTGCAGCGCGAGTTGCAGCCCTACCGGGTCGAATCCCTCGATGGCGATGCGCAGGGCCTGGCCACCGGCTATTTCGAGCCCCTGCTGGCGGCCAGCCGCCGGCCCCGGCCGGGCTTCACGGTCGCACTGCACAAGCCGCCAGCCGACCTGGCCCAGCGCAAGCCCTACTGGACCCGCCAGCAACTCGACACCCTGCCCGCAGCCCTGGCCAGCCTGCGCGGCCAGGAAATCGCCTACCTGGCCAGCCCCCTGGATTTGCTGGTGCTGCAGATCCAGGGCTCGGGCCGGCTGCGCATCAGCGAGCCGGACGGCCGCGTGCGCACCGTGCGGGTGGCCTTTGCAGGCCACAACGACCAAGCCTACAAATCGGTGGGCCGCTGGCTGATCGACCAGGGCGAGCTGCGCCCCGACGGCGCCAACTGGCCGGCGATACGCGACTGGGGCCAGCGCGCCACCCCCGAGCGCCTGGCCCAGATGCTGTGGGCCAACCCGCGGGTGGTGTTCTTCCGCGAAGAGGCCCTGCCCGAGATGGCGTCGGCGCAGGACGGCGGCGCACCGCCGCTCAACGCGGCACCCACCGGGCCGCGCGGCGCCCAGGGCGTGCCGCTGGCGGCCGGGCGGTCGGTGGCGGTCGACCCGCAAGCCGTGCCCTACGGCACGGCGCTGTGGATAGACACCACCGAGCCGCTGTCGGCCAGCCCGCTGCGCCGCCTGGTAATGGCCCAGGACACCGGCACCGCGATCACCGGCGCGGTGCGGGTGGATTACTTCTGGGGCAGCGGCGACGCCGCCGAGCAGCAGGCCGGCCGCATGAAGCAGGCGCTGCGGGTCTGGGCCTTGTGGCCGCGCACCGCAATGCCCTGATCCGGTCAGCCACCGCGTTGCAGATGCCCCAAAGGCAGCGCCCCGCCGCTCTTGACCTCGCCCAGCGAGAAACTGGTGTGGATGTCCTTGACATGGGGCAGCTTGAACAGGGTGTCCATGGCCCAGCGTGAATAGGCGTCCAGGTCGGTGCACAGCACCTGCAGCTCGAAGGTGCCGGCGCCGCTGATGTAGTGGCAGGTCAGCACCTCGGGCAGGCAGCGGATCGCGTCTTCGAGCGCACGGGTGGCCTCGGCATTGTTGCGTTCGGCGTCCACCCGCACGAAGGCCAGTGCGCCCAGGCCGATGCGGCGACGGTCGATCTCGGCGCGGTAGCCGGTGATGATGCCCTGGGCCTCCAGCCATTTGACGCGCCGCCAGGTGGGTGCGGCCGACAGGCCGATGCGGGTGG
>JAYUQJ010000500.1:0-2781 GCA_043756825.1 Betaproteobacteria bacterium
CCGACCACCGCGCGCTGCGCTTCCTCACTGCGGGCAGCGTCGACGATGGCAAGAGCACGCTGATCGGGCGCCTGCTCTTTGACAGCCAGGCCATCCTGGCCGACCAGCTGGATTCGCTGCAGCGGCGCGCTGCCGGCGCACCGATGGACCTGTCGCTGCTGACCGACGGCCTGGAGGCCGAGCGCGAGCAGGGCATCACCATCGACGTGGCCTACCGCTACTTCGCCACCCGCAAGCGCAAGTTCATCATTGCCGATGCACCCGGCCACGAGCAATACACCCGCAACATGGTTACCGCCGCCGCCGGCAGCGACGCCGCGGTGGTGCTGGTCGACATCACCAAGATCGACTGGCAAGGCACCCCTGCGGGCCAGCCTGTGCCGTTGCTGCCGCAGACCCGCCGCCATGCGCTGCTGGCCCACCTGTTGCGGGTACCCAGCATCGTGTTCGCGGTGAACAAGGTCGACGCGGTGGCCGACCCTCAAGCCGCTTTCGAGGCCACCCGCAGCGCCCTGCTGTCCTTCGCCGAATCGGCCGGCCTGACCGGCTTGGCCGGCATCATTCCGGTCAGCGCGCTGCGCGGCGACAACGTCACCCGGCCGCTGGATTTGCCCTGGTTCCGCGGCCCCAGCCTGCTGCAGTTGCTGGAGCGCCTGCCTACCACCCAGGAGCGCAGCCAGGGCGCCCTGCTGCAACCGGTGCAATTCGTGGCCCGCGACGAAGCCCAGCCAGCGCAGGACACCCGGGGCGCTGGCCACCAGCCGCGGGTGTTCTGGGGCCGGATTGCGCACGGCGGCGTGCAGGCGGGTGACGCGGTGCAGGTCTTTCCCAGCGGCGAACTGGCGCGCGTGGCCGAGGTGCGACGCGCCGGCAGCACGGTGGCATCGGCCCAGGCCGGTGAATCGGCCGGCATCGTGCTCGACCGCCAACTCGACATCTCGCGCGGCGACTGGATTGCCAGCCCAGGCAGCCTGCAGGCGACCCAGCGCTTTACCGCCACGCTGGCCTGGCTGGACACCGAGCCCGCCACCATCGGCCGCAAATACTGGGTGCGCCACGGCAACCGCTGGGTGCAGGCGCGGATCTCGGCGATCGAGCACCGGCTGGACATTCACGACCTGCAGCCGGTTGACGCCCACACCCTGGCGGTCAACGAAATCGGCCAGGTGACGGTGGACCTGCAACAAGTGCTGCCGCTGGAGCCCTATCTGGACAACCGGGTGGGCGGTGCCCTGATCGTGGTCGACCCCACCAGCAACCGCACCAGTGGCGCTCTGCTGGTCAAGTCAACGGGGTGAGCCACGTCGCATTGCGCCTGCGCCGTGGCTCTGCCAGCCCGCCAGCCGCCACAATTGTCGCGATGAACAACGCTCCCGACGCGCCGCCGCGCGTGGTCTTCATCGGTGCGGGCCCCGGCGCGGCCGATCTCATCACGGTGCGTGGCGCGCGCTGCCTGGCCCGGGCCGAGGTGGTGCTGTTCGATGCCCTCACCGACCCGGCGCTGCGCGACCTGGCGCCAGAAGCCCGTTGGGTGGACGTGGGCAAACGAGGCTTCGGCCATGCCACGGGCCAGGCGGCGATCAATGTGATGCTGCTGCACGAGGCCCAGACCCACGTTTGCGTGGTGCGCCTGAAGGGCGGTGACCCCAGCATTTTCGGCCGCCTGGAAGAAGAGCTGGAGATCCTGCAGGCCCATGGCATCACGTGCGAAGTGGTACCGGGCGTCACCTCGGCCTTGGCCGCCGCAGCCCAGGGCCTGCGCCCCCTCACCCGACGCGGCACCGGCCGCAGTGTCAGCCTGACCACCGCGATGACCCAGCTGGGCACCCTGCAGGCCACCCGCAGCGCCGACACCGAAGTGTTCTATATGGCCGGCCGCCAATTGCCGGCGCTCTCGGCCAAACTGCAACAGGCCGGCTGGCCGGGCGATACCCCCGTGTGCGTAGTGTCCCGCGCCGGCTGGCCCGACGCCCGCATCAGCCAGCACAGCGTGGCCAGCCTGCCGGATGCGGCCGCCCTGCATGCCGATCGACCGGCCGTGGTGACGGTGGGCGCCGGTGGCAGCCCGCTGCCCGGCGAAGCCAGCCGCAGCAAGACCCCGGGCCTTGCACGGCCGCAAGCCGCCCCACCCGGCCAGCCCGACTAAAATCTTGGGTTGGCTGCATTGCTGCCGGCCCTCCAGGCTGGCAGCGCCAGTCCACAAGACACCCAACCCCTCGAGCCCCCATGACCCACGTCGTCACCGAATCGTGCATCCGCTGCAAGTACACCGACTGCGTCGATGTCTGCCCGGTCGACTGCTTCCGCGAAGGCCCCAACTTCCTGACCATCGACCCGGATGAGTGCATCGACTGTGCAGTCTGCATCCCCGAATGCCCGGTCAATGCCATCTTGCCCGAGGAAGACGTGCCCAGCGATCAGCTGCACTTCATCAAGCTCAATGCTGACCTGGCCAAGAACTGGCCCAGCATCACCAAGCGCAAGACCCCCTTGCCCGACGCCGATGACTGGAAGGACACCAAGGCCAAGCTGTCCGAGCTGATCCGCTGAGACCCTGGCGCATGCCCGATGCCCCCCTGCCCGACGCCGGGCTTGCGCACCAAGGCATGATCCATACCGACGCCCTGGTGATCGGTGCCGGCCCGGTTGGCCTGTTCCAGGTCTTCCAGCTGGGCTTGCAGGGCATCCACGCCCAGATCATCGATGCCCTGTCGGTGCCTGGCGGCCAATGCATCGAGTTGTACGCTGACAAGCCGATCTACGACATCCCTGCCCTGCCGG
>JAYUQJ010000501.1:0-2776 GCA_043756825.1 Betaproteobacteria bacterium
GGCGGTGGTCACGCTGCTGATGCCCAGGCTGAGCAGGCAGCCGCGCAGCGCGATCTGCTCCACCCGCGGCCAGCGGCCGGCACCGATGTTCATCGCCGCCATCGCCGATATTGCCGCCGCCAGCGCATTCGCCGGCAACTGCACATAAGCCCACAGCTGCGCCGCCGCCGCATAGGCGGCCGCCGTGTTGGCACCGTACTGGTTGACCATGCCCAGCAGCATGAAATAGGAGCCCTGCACGATCACCGACTCCAGCGCCAGCGGCACGCCGCGCCGCACCAGCAGGGCCAGCAGCACCGGGTCGGGCCGCAAGTGGCGCAGATCGTCGCCATGCAGCGCAATCGGCGAGCGCTTGACATAGATATAGGCCACCAGCGCGCCCAGGGCAATGCCATTGGCCAGCAGATTGCCCAGGCCCAGGCCGGCAATGCCCAGGCGCGGCAAACCGAAGCTGCCGGTCAGCAGCAGCGGCCCCAGCAACAGCGACAGGCCGATCCAGACCAGCGTGAACTTGAAGGGCGTGCGGGCGTCGCCCGAGCCGCGCATCATCATCATCATCACCATGTAGGTGAAGATGCTGGGCATCGACAGGCAGGTGAAACGCAGGTGCGTCACCGCGAAATCACGCGACGGCGCCGGGGTCTGCATGCCATCGACAATAGTCGGCGCCAGGGCCCAGCCAGCGCCCGCCACGGCCAGCGACAAGACCATGATGAAGGCCACCGCGCTGCCCACCACCCGCTTGACCGAGCGCGCGTCGCCCGAGCCCATCGACTGGCCGATGGCCACGCCCGCCGCCGTGCCTATGCCCATGGCCGAGCCCATCACCATGTAGAGCACCACGCTGGCAATGGCCACTGCGGTCAAGGCCTGCGGGCCCAGCACCTGGCCAACCCAGATTGCACCCCAGGTGCCCAAGAGCGCATGCAACAGGTTGGTGACCAGCAGCGGCAGCGCAAAGCGTGCCAGCGTGGGGGTGATGGGGCCGTCGATGAAGCGGCCGGTGCCGACATGGGCCACTGCTGCCTGGCCCGGCGGCACGGGCACAGGCCTCATCCCGGCGCGGCAGGTGGCAGGCCGGCCAGCGCCGATTCGCGGATCTGGCGCTTGAGGATCTTGCCCGACGGGGTGCGCGGCAAGGGCTGGCTGGCCCGCACGATATAGCGCGGCAGCTCGAACTTGGCCAGGTGCGAGGCCAGGAAGGCGCGCAACGCATCCAGGTCGAGCGCCGCATCGGCATAGACCACCGCCCCCACCTCTTCGCCCAGGCGCTGATCGGGCACCGAGAACACCGCCGCCTCATGCACCTGGGGGTGCATCAGCAAGGCGGCCTCGACCTGGCCGCAGCCGATGTTCTCGCCGCCGCGGATGATCAGGTCCTTGAGGCGGTCGACGATGAACAGGAAACCGTCTTCGTCGAGATAGGCCACGTCGCCAGTGCGGAACCAGTCGCCGTCGACGAAGGCGCTGGCGTTGGCTGCGGGCAGGTTCCAGTAGCCGGCAAACAGCGAGGTGCCGCGCACCAGCAACTCGCCGCGCTGACCGGTTGGCAACTCGGCGCCAAGCTCGTCCACCACCTTGATCTGCAGCACCAGCGAGCACCGGCCCGAGCTGGCCGGGCGTTGCAGGTAGTCCTCACCGCCATTGCCGGTGCCGATGGCATTGGTCTCGGTCATGCCCCAGCCGATATTGGGCATGGCATTGGCAAAACTGGCCCTGATCTGGCGCACCTGCTCGGGCGCACGCGGGGCACCGCCGCCGCCCACCATCTGCAGGCTGCTCAGGTCATGGCGCCCGGCCTGGGCCACCCGCAACAGATCGCCGGTAACCGCCGCCGGCGCCACCACCGAGCTGAGCTTTTCGCGGTCAACCAGCACGGCGGCCAGCTCGGGGTCCCATTTGTACATGCACACCATGCGGCGCTGGGTGCGGTAGCAGGACAGGTAGGACGCGTGCAGGCCGGTGACATGGAACAGCGGCACCGCCAGCAGCGTGCCGGGCTGGCTGGCCGGCGGCACCGGGTCGAGCCCGGCCACCCGCTCGCCCACCAGCCGGTCGGCCTCCCAGGACAGCAGCGCCGACAGCACATTGCGGTGGCTGGACGGCACGCCCTTGGGATGGCCGGTGGACCCCGAGGTGTAGAGCATGATCGCCAGGTCGTCAGGCGCGATATCGGCCGGCGGCATCGGCTGATCGCCCACCGCATCGCTCAGGGTCTGCAGGGCGCGGGCGCCCGCCACCAGGCGTTGGGCCCGCACCGCCAGCACCTGCAGGCCGGGCAGCGGTGGGCGCTCGGCCAGCCGGTCGAGCCGTTCCTGGTCGGCAAAGATCGCCTTGGCACCGCAGTCGACCATGCCATAGGCCATCTCCTCGGCCTGCCAGTGCGCATTCATCGCCACCGCCACCGCGCCGACCGAGGTGATGGCGGTGAAGGCCAGCAACCACTCGGGGTAGTTGCGCATCGCGATCGCCACCCGGTCGCCATGACCGACGCCGCAATCACGCACCAGCACCTGGCCGATGCGCGCCGCCGCCGCCCAGGCCTGGGCAAAACTCAGGCGCTCGTCGCCGTAGATCAGGAAGGGCAGGTCGCTGGCGCCGGCCTCGAACATCGCCCGCAGCGAGGCCGGCGCGTTCTTGAACACCCGCTGCGGCCGGCCGCGGATCACCACGTCCACCAGCTCGTGCGGCTGGCCGGGGCCGGTGGTGGCGGCAATCGCCTCGAGGCGGGTCATCGGGGTCATGGGGGACGGGCCTTGGGGGATGGCAATCTGGA
>JAYUQJ010000502.1:0-2775 GCA_043756825.1 Betaproteobacteria bacterium
GTCAAGCGTTTGTGTTCGATGACGGCGGCCTGCGCCCGGTGCTCGCCGGCCAACAAGTGAATCTCGTCGCCGTCAGCCGCCTTCTTCAGCGCTTCGGACAGGCTCTGTCCGGGTGCCACGGTGTGCGTCACGGCGGCAGTGCTGTGCAGGGGCAGCGCAAGCACACTCACCAGTGCACCGCTGAGCACGGCGCGCCGGCTTGCTGTCACTGCTCTTCAGCCCAGGTGCAGCCATCGCGCGCCACCAGCGCGCTGGCCGCTGCCGGGCCCCAGCCGCCTGCAGCGTAGGGACGTGGCCCCACGGTGTCGGCGGCCCAGGCGTCCAGGATCGGCTCGACCCAGCGCCAGGCTTGCTCTTGTTCGTCGCTGCGCACAAAGAGATTCAGGCGGCCTGCAATGGCGTCCATCAGCAGCCGTTCATAGCCGCCCACGCGGTCGCTGGCGAAGGCCTTGTCGAAGTCCAGATCCAGCGACACCGGCGACAGCGCCTCGGGCTGGTTGCTGGTGCCGCCGCCCTTGGCCGCCAGCAGGTGCAGCTCCAGGCCGTCTTCGGGCTGGAGCTTGATGACGAGCTTGTTGGCCTGCCGCGTGCCCGGGAATATCGGGTGCGGCACCTCGCGGAAATTGACCACGATCTGCGCGTCGCGCGCCGCCAGCCTTTTGCCGGTGCGCAGGTAGAAGGGCACGCCCGCCCAGCGCCAGTTCTGCACCTCGGTGCGCAGCGCGACAAAGGTTTCGCAGGTGCTGCCGGCGGGCACCTTCACCTCGTCCAGATAGCCCGCCACCGCCTTGCCGTCCACCGTGCCGGCCTTGTACTGGCCGCGCACCACGTCGCGCGCCACGGTCTCGGGCGTGAAGGGACGCAGCGAGCGCAGCACTTTCAACTTCTCGTCGCGGATGGCGTCGGCATCGTTGGTGGACGGCGGCTCCATCGCGATCATCGTCAGCAACTGCAGGGCATGGTTCTGCACCATGTCGCGCAGCGCGCCGGTGCTGTTGTAGTAATCGCCGCGGGTGCCCACGCCCAGGCCTTCGGCCAGCGTGATCTGGATGTTGGCGATGCTCTCGCGCCGCCACAAAGGCTCGAACAAGGCATTGCCGAAGCGCAGCGCCATCAGGTTCTGCACCGCCGGCTTGCCCAGGTAATGGTCGATGCGGAAGGCCTGGGTCTCGCTGAACGCCCCGCGCACCGCCCGGTTGATAACCTGGGCGCTGGCCAGGTCGTGGCCGAGCGGCTTCTCGAGCACCACCCGCACGTTCGGGCCGTTCAGCCCGGCCAGTCCGAGCTGGGTGCAGACCACCGGGAACAGGTGGGGCGCAGTGGCCAGGTAGAGCACCACGGTGTCGGCGCCGCGCTCGTCCAGCCAGGCCTTCAGGCCGGCATAGTGCTCGGGCTTGGACAGGTCCATGCGCCGGTAATGCAGCATTTCAGCGAAGCGGGCGAACTCGTCGTCGCTGGGCCGCTTGGCGCTGTCCACCTCGACGAAGCGCTCGCGGATGAAGGCCCGGTACTCGTCGTCGCTGCGCTCGTCCCGGGCCACCGCCAGCACCCGCCCACCGGCAGGCAGCTTGCCGTGGCGGAAGGCCTGGAACAGTGCGGGCATCAGCTTGCGCCAGGTGAGGTCGCCGGTGCCGCCAAAGAAGACGAGGTCGAAGGACATGGTTTCTGCGGTATCCCAAGGGTGAAGATGTAACTTAGTTACACGTCAGATGATGCATCAGTTCCCGGGGCCGGTCAAACTGTGCAACCAGGGCCCGGCGGTTTCGGTGTCGATGGTGAACCGGTCTTCGTCGAGTCACCTGCGCCGACCGATGAGGCGCTGCAAGCGGTGTTGCGCCAGATCATCACCCGCCCTATGAAGATGCAGGGACAGTAGCCGCGTCGTCGCTTTCTCGCGCAGTCTGACGTTGGAACCGCTGTGCTTTGCCCAGGGCGACCGGCTGCGCCGCCTGTGCCACACGGCCCAGGGCGCCCGCGCTCCTGGCCGATCATCTTCTTCCTGGCGCTGATCTTGTTCGGCGGCCTGCACTACGGGTTGCACAAGCTGGGGCTGTGCCAGCTGCCGGGCGACTTCACGCTGCGATTTGCGGGCCGCGAGTTCTACGTGCCGCTGGCCTCCAGCCTGGTGTTGAGCTTCATCGCGATGCTGATCGGGCGCTGGTTCTGAGCCTGCCAGGCCGGCGCTGCGACGCTGGGCTCAACCGACTCGCCAAGCAGCCAAAATCCGCCTGCCGATCAGAACTGCCAGGCCAGCCAGCCACAGCGCAAGGCGTGCCGGCTCGGGCACAACCGCAGCCTGTTGGTTCAGGTACACCGCTTGCCCGATCTGCAGGTCGATGCCCGAACTCAGGTGGCCGTTGTAGCCCAGGTTGAAGATGGTGCCTTGCTCCGGGATCAGGGTGGCGTAGATCTCGTAGCCCGCCAGTGCGGCCAAGGTTTGCGCGCCGGCGCCGCCAAAGAACGGGTTGCGCTCCGGCCCGCGCTCTAGCAAGGCCTGCTTGAAATCCAGGTCCAGGCCCGCCGGGTCGACGCCCAGCATCGGGTTCGCCAGCGCGGTTGCGCCAAGATTGACCAGCAGCAGCATGTCGTAGCCCTCCATGACGTCGCCATAACCTGCGGGGCCGTCGGGCAAGCGCAGCAAGGCCGTGGTGGCGCCGACCGGCACGCCGCCCAGCAGCGGCAGCATCTCGCGCGAGCGGGCCGTCAGGCCATCCAGTCGACCGTAGACCTCGGGGCCACCGGCCAGGTCCGGGATGAACGGGGTGTCCAGGGTGG
>JAYUQJ010000503.1:0-7385 GCA_043756825.1 Betaproteobacteria bacterium
CGTCGAAGGACTTCGCCAAGTCTTTCATGCTTCGCCACGGCATCCCGACGGCGCGCCACGCGACTTTCACCGTCGCGGGCGAGGCGAAGGCATATGTCGACCAGCACGGCGCGCCGATCGTCATCAAGGCCGACGGCCTGGCCGCAGGCAAGGGCGTCGTGGTGGCGATGGCGGCCGACGAAGCCCACGCCGCGATCGACTTCATCCTCGACGGCCAACCCGGTGCCCGGGTGGTGATCGAAGAGTTCATGGCCGGTGAAGAGGCCAGCTTCATCGTCGTCAGCGACGGCAAGCGCGTGCTGGCGCTGGCCACCAGTCAGGACCACAAGCGTATCGGCGACGGCGACACCGGCCCCAATACCGGCGGCATGGGTGCCTACTCGCCCGCGCCGGTGGTCACGCCCAATGTGCACGCCAAGGCCATGCAGGACATCATCCTGCCCACCGTGCAAGGCATGGCGCGCGACGGCATCGAGTTCACCGGATTCCTCTATGCCGGCCTGATGATCGACGCCCAGGGCCGGCCCAAGACCCTGGAGTTCAACACCCGCATGGGCGACCCCGAGACCCAGCCGATCCTGATGCGCCTGAAGAGCGACCTGGTCGACGTGCTGCTGCACGCCACCGACGGCAGCCTCGACCAGGTCGAACTTCAATGGGACCGGCGCTTTGCGCTGGGGGTGGTGATGGCCGCTGCCGGCTACCCGGCCAACCCGCGCCGCGGCGATGCGATCAGCGGTCTGCCCGCCGACAGCGACGACGCAGTGATCTTCCATGCCGGCACGGCGCTGGACGGCAAGCAGCTGCAGGTCACCGGCGGCCGGGTGCTGTGCGTCACTGCGCTGGGCGAGTCGGCCAAGCTCGCGCAGCAGCGGGCCTATGACGCACTGCGCGGCATCCGCATAGAAGGCGTGCAGTACCGGCGCGACATCGGCCACCGCGCCATCAAGGCCCGTTGAGCGTGAACCCCACCCAGGCGGTACGCGACTACCTGCTGGGCCTGCAGCAAGGCATCGTCGACCGCCTGCAGGCCGCTGAAACGTCGGCCGCCGGCAAGGCCTTCATCACCGATGCCTGGGTGCGCCCTGCAGGCGAGCGCCTGCAGGGCGATGGCCGTACCCAGCTGGTGGAAGACGGTGCGGTGTTCGAGCGCGGCGGCTGCAATTTCAGCCATGTGCAGGGCCGCCAGTTACCGCCGTCGGCGACCCAGCACCGGCCAGAGCTGGCCGGCGTGCCCTTCGAGGCCCTGGGCGTGAGCCTGGTGCTGCACCCGCGCAACCCGCAGGTGCCCACGGTGCACCTGAACGTGCGCATGTTCGCGGCCCTGCCTGAGGGCCAAGCTGCGGTGGTCTGGTTCGGTGGCGGCATGGACCTGACGCCCTACTATGGCTTCGAGGACGACGCGCGGCACTTCCACCGCACCTGCCGGGACGCGCTGCAGCCGCATGGCGCCGCGCTCTACCCGCGCTTCAAGCAGTGGTGCGACGAGTACTTCTACCTCAAGCACCGCAACGAGCCGCGCGGCATCGGTGGCATCTTCTTCGACGACCACCACGATGGCGGTTTCGATGCGGCGTTCGCGATGATGCGATCAGTGGGCGATGCCTTCCTGCCGGCCTACATGCCCATCGTCGAGCGCCGCTGTCAGCTGCCCTATGGCGAGACCGAGCGCGATTTTCAGGCCTACCGGCGCGGCCGTTATGTCGAGTTCAACCTGGTCTTCGACCGGGGCACGCTGTTCGGCCTGCAATCGGGCGGGCGCACCGAGAGCATCCTGATGTCGATGCCGCCGCTGGTGAAATGGCGCTACGACTGGCAGCCCGCGCCGGGCACGCCCGAGGCCCGCCTGTACAGCGAATTTCTGCGTGCCCGCGATTGGGCCGACGAGCTGCCGCCGGCCCATGCACACGCCCCCAGCCTGGCCGGCGCAGGATGAGCCCGGCCCCGGCCCACCGGCCCCGCCGCATCGGCCTGCTGGGCGGCAGCTTCGACCCGCCCCACCTGGCCCATCTGGCCCTGGGCCGGCTGGCCCTTCGGACGCTGGCCCTGGACGAACTGCGCTGGCTGCCCGCTGGGTCGCCCTGGCAGAAGGCTGGCCGCGCGATCACCCCGGGCCGGCACCGCCAAGCCATGCTCAGCCTGTTGCTGCACGGCGAGCCGGGCTGCTTGATCGACGCCCGCGAGCTCGACCGCGCCGGCCCCACCTACACCCTGGACACGGTGCGCGCACTGCAGGCTGAATGGGCCGAATCAGGCCAGGCACCGGCGCAGTGGTTCCTGGTGCTGGGCCAGGACCAGTTTGCCCGCCTCGACAGCTGGCACCGCTGGCGCGAGCTGTTGCCACTGGTCACGCTGGCGGTAGCTGGCCGGGGTGGCCAGGCCGCAGTGGCCCCAGCCGCGCTGGCCGGATCCAACGGCGATTGGCTGGCGCTGGACATGGCGCCCTTGGCGATTGCGGCCAGTGCCATCCGACAGCGCTGCGCGGCCGGCGAACCCGTGGCGGCACTGGTGGGCGCTGCGGTAGCCCGGTATATTGACCAGCACCAGTTGTATCCCCCGGGCGCCAGCCCGGCTTTTCCCTGACTTACCAGGCACTGAATGGACATTCGCAAACTGCAACGGGCCATCGTCGATGGGCTCGAAGACGTCAAGGCCCAGGACATCGTGGTCTTCAACACCGAGCACCTGTCGCCACTGTTCGAACGGGTGATCATTGCGTCGGGCACCAGCAACCGCCAGACCAAGGCCCTGGCCTCGGGCGTACGCGATGCGGTGCGGGCCGCCGGTTTTCCGGTGCTGGCCACCGAAGGCGGCGACAACGGCGAATGGATCATCGTCGACTGCGGCGCGGCCGTGGCCCATGTGATGCAGCCGGCGATCCGCGACTACTACCGTCTGGAGGAAATCTGGGGTGGCAAGGCGGTTCGCATGAAGATCGGCAGCGCCACGCCGCGTGGCCTGGTCAAGGCCTCGGAAGACGAGGACAAAGACGACGCACCGATGGCGCCCCAGCGCAAGGCCGCCGCCAAAAAGGGCACCGCTTCCCGGGCCCGGCCCGAGGCCACGCAGGCCCGGCCCGCCCGCGCCGCCAAGACGGCACCGGGGCCGCGTGCCGCCGCGCGCGAAGCGGCGGCCAAGACCGGTGCACGCAAGACGCCGGCTTCGGTCAAGGCCGCAGCCGCCAAGCCTGCGGCCGCTCGGCCAGGCGCCGCGCGCAAGCTGGCGGCAAGCAAGACCAGCGCGCGCACGGTCACCGCCAAGGCCCCCGCAGCCAAGACCGCCGCGCGCAAAGCTGCCGCGCCGCCGGCCAAGGTGCAGACCATCGTGGTCAAGCCGATCCAGCGCCGCAGCCCGGCGGTCAAGTCTGGCGCCGGCCGGCCGGCCCCGGCCCGCAAGGCAGCGCCTGCACGCAAGGCAGCGCCGGCACGCAAGGCAGCGCCGGCACGCAAGGCGGCAGTGGCCGGCAAGAAGGCCGCGCCCCGGCGTTGAGTCGGGCCGATGCGGTTGCTCATGCTGGCGGTGGGGCACAGGCCGCCAGCCTGGGCCGATACCGCTTATGCCGACTATGCCAAGCGCTTTCCGCCCGAGTTGCGGCTGGACTGGAAGCCGGTCAAGGCCGAAGCGCGCAGCGGTGGGCGCACGCCAGCGCAGATGATGGCCGCCGAGGCCCTGCGCATCGAGGCGGCTTGCCCCAAGGGTGTGCGCCGAGTGGTGCTGGACGAGCGCGGCAGCCGCTTGACCACACTGCAGCTGAGCGAGCGCTTGCGCCACTGGATGGGCGATGGCCGCGATGTGGCCTTGATCGTGGGCGGCCCGGACGGGCTGGACCCGGCGCTCAAGGCTAGCGGTGACGAGACCCTGCGCCTGTCCGACCTGACCCTGCCGCATGCCTTTGTGCGGGTGCTGCTGGCCGAGGCTCTGTACCGCGCCTGGAGCCTGGGCGTAGGCCACCCCTACCACCGCGAGTAGCCGGCCAACCGCCACAGCCAGCGCTGCGATGCGGCCCGGCACAATCCCGGCATCGGAGATTTCGCCATGAGCCCAGCCCGCCTTGTCCGCGCCGGCCCCCCGCCCAGATGGGGGGCCGGCCTGCGCGCCCTGATGGCCGCCGGGCTGCTGACGGCCATGTCCCTGAGCATGGCGCAGGTCGGACCCAGCGCTGCTGAGGTGGCAGGCTACAGCGGCCTGCATGCGGCCGCCCACCGCGGCGACCTGTCTGCGCTGCGAGGCCTGTTGGCGGCCGGCACCGATGTGAATGCGCGTGACCGCCATGGCCGCAGCGCCCTGCACGTGGCCACCTTTGCACGCCAGCCTGCGCTGGTGCAAGCCCTGGCGCAGGCCGGCGCTGCATTGGGCCTGCTGGAGAACGACCGCTACGACGCGGTGACGATTGCCGCTGTGGCTGACGACGAGGCCACGCTGCAAGCCCTGCTGGCGGCCGGCGCCAGCGCCAGGCTGACCACCAGCCGCTATGACGGCACGGCTTTGATCGCGGCGGCCCACCTGGGCCATGACGGGGTGGTGCACCAGTTGATCGCTGCGGGCGCGCCGCTGGACCATGTCAATAACCTGCACTGGACGGCGTTGATCGAGTCCATCGTGCTGGGCCAGGGCGGACCGCGCCATGTGGCCACGCTCAAGGCGCTGCTGGACGCTGGCGCCAGCAGCACCCTGACCGACCGGGACGGCCGCACACCGCTGGCGCTGGCCCAGGCCCGCGGCTATGCCGAGATGGTGCGATTGTTGCTGGCCGCGCCGCGCTGACCGTCATCGGCACACGCCTTGCCTCGGCGGCTTCGCGGCACGGCGGGCCGCCTCCGTATGGCAAACTGAAACGCCAGTCCACAGCGGTCTGGACCACATCGACGACCCGAAGAAAATTCAGGGCGGGCCGCCATCGCCAAGTCTTGGGAGGACTCAAAAAAATGTCGAAGTTCGGACCGCATGCCATCGTGCTTGCCGCCGCCGCGTTGGCCAGCGGCCCGGCGGCGGCGCAGCCTTCAGCGACCCCGGACAGCCCCGGTTCCGGCTTGTACCGGGGCGAGGGCATGGTCATGCTGGACTACCAGGTGATTCCGGTGCCCAAGCAGCCGTCGCTCGACCTGATGGGCTTCCACATCCTGAACAAGGTGGGCGATGGCTTGTATGTCGGCGTGGGCGCCTACGCCCCGCTGGTCCACGGTGAATATGGTGGATTCATGGCCTTCGACGTGGGCGCCCATGTCCAGCGCCGGATCTCGGGGCGCTGGTTTGCCAATGCCGGCTTCGCACTGGGCGGCGGCGGGGGTGGAAAGAGCACCCAGCAAAGCATAGAGCTCTCTGGCACCGGCGGTTTTGGCAAGGTCTATGCCGGGCTGGGCCGCGACTTCGATGGTTTCTCGGTCGGTGCCAATGCGGCGCGCATGAAGTTCAGGCAATCGACCATCGACCACACCCAGTTGAACCTGTTTGTCCAGATGCCCTTCAGCTACAGCGTCGGGTCGCTGGCCAGCGCCGGCCAGAAGCTCGACAAGGCCGGCACCGAGGCGGCCCTCGCGGCCACATCGGCCAACACGCTGACCCTGGGGCTGGACAATTTCAAGCAGATCTCGCCCAGCGGGTCCAACAAAGCCACCATCAACCTGGCCGATCTGCAGTTTGCACATTACATCAGCCCCACCCGCTACTGGTACGCCAGCCTGGGTGTGGGCTACCAGGGTCTGCCGCTTTACAACCACTTCATCGGTGGGTTGGGCCAGCGCTTCGATCTCGCGCCACGTTGGAGCCTGCATGCGCAGTTGGGCGTGGGATCGGGCGGCTATGCGCCGGAAAAGATCGACACCGGTACCGGATTGCTGGTCTACCCCAAGCTGTCGGCCGAGTACGCCATCACCCAGAACTTCGGCCTGGCCTTGACCTCGGGCTACCTGTTTGCGCCCAAGGGATCGTCGAAGAACTACACCGTGGGGGCCGCGCTGAATTACCACCTGCAATCGCCCCGCCGTGCCGCAGCGGCAGGCGCGGCGCCCGATGGCGCTGTCTTCAGGGGTTATCGCTTCAGCCTGGTGCAGCAGACCCAGACCGGCGTTCACGTCCGTGGACTCGACCGGCCCGGCATCCACATGCTGACGGCGCAGCTCGACACCCTGGTCAGCGACCATGTCTACATCCCGATCCGCGCGGGCGTGGCCTACAACGCCTACCTGGGCTACCCCGGCTACGGTGAGTTGCTGGCCGGTGTCGGCCTGCAGACCCGGTTCAACAAGGGCGACCGCTTCCAGTTCTTCGGCCAATTGCTGGGTGGCACCAATGTGCATGGCCTGATCCTGAATCCGGGCGTCGGCCTGAACTTCAGCCTGAGCGATCAGTTGGCGGTGCATGCCTCGGCCGGCAAGACGATGGCCACCTCGACAGGCAACGGCAACTTCAGGGCCACCAGCCTGGCGCTGGGCCTGACCTACCGCTTTTCGGTGCCGAGCTGGTGAGCCCCTGGCGCCTCTCGGTCGCGCCGATGATGGACTGGACCGACCGGCATTGCCGCTATTTCCATCGCCTGATCACCCGCCACACCCGGCTCTACACCGAGATGGTCACCACCGGCGCCTTGCTGCATGGCGACCAGGCGCGCCACCTCGACTTCAATCCCGAAGAGCAGCCGCTGGCCTTGCAGGTGGGTGGCAGCGAGCCGGCCGACCTGGCCCAGGCCGCCCGCCTGGCACGGCAATGGGGCTATGCCGAGATCAACCTGAACTGCGGCTGCCCCAGCGAGCGGGTGCAGCGCGGTGCCTTTGGTGCCTGCTTGATGGCCGAGGCGCCGCTGGTGCGCGACGGGGTCAAGGCCATGCGGGATGTGTTGGGTGACGACTTGCCGGTGACGGTCAAGCATCGCATCGGCATCGACCGGCTCGAGAGCTTCGATTTCGTGCATGACTTTGTCGCTACGGTGGCCGAATCCGGTTGCTGCGTCTTCATCGTGCATGCCCGCAATGCCTGGCTGCAGGGCCTGAGCCCTAAAGAGAACCGCGAAGTGCCACCGCTGCGCTACAGCTTGGTGCACCAGCTCAAGGCGGCGTTGCCCGGGCTGACCATCGTCATCAACGGTGGCCTGACCAGCGCTGACGATATTGCCGCCCAGTTGCTGGCGGTGGACGGCGTGATGATCGGCCGCGAGGCCTACCACCAGCCCGGCCTGATGGCCGATTGGGATGCCAGGTTCTGGGGCCATGGGCAGGCGCCGGTGGTGGACGACGACTGGCGCCTGGCCCTCGAAGAGCCGATGCTGGCCTATATGGCAAGGCAGCAGGCCGAACACGGTGTGCCCTGGTCGCACATCAGCCGGCATCTGCTGGGGCTCTGGAACGGCCAGCCCGGCGCCCGGCGCTGGCGCCAGGTCTGGAGCGATCACC
>JAYUQJ010000504.1:0-2772 GCA_043756825.1 Betaproteobacteria bacterium
GTCCCGGCGCGAAGCCGAGAGGGCCATGTCGGCGGCGCCCATTCCCGCACCAGCGTCCGCAATTCGAGCCACAAGCGCTAGGATCTGGTACAGAGGACCAGCATGATCATGTGCGCTCAATCCGATTCAGCACAAGGCTTCAACCCAGTGCTATTCGCCAGCCTGCTCCGGCAATACCGTGAGGCGTCACTGTCAGTCGGAGAAAGACTGCAGCTTCTACAATTCGGCCATGCGCTCATGTTTGCTCGTCATCCTGATGGCCTTGATGCCCCTGAGTTCATCGTGGGCTGCCGTGAGCCGGTACTGCCAGCATGAAGCGAATCCGGCAGTCAGCCATTTTGGGCATCACCGGCACCAGCACCAGGCTGTGGACCAGACGGAGTCAAGCACCGATCAAGCCAAAACCGTGGCGAGCGACCTGGACTGCGGAACATGCCACTTCGGCTGTTCGATGGCAATGCAAGATTCGGACGGCATCCGCCAAGGCGAGATGCCGCGGACCTTCACATTGAGCCCCGCGATACAGTGGCAACTGGTCCCCGTGACGCTTCCCGACCGGCCGCAATGGCTAGCCCTGGCCTGACCAGGGCATCGGCCTATCCACGAATCCAGACACCAACGAGTAACCGATCCCTGTGAGTTGCGTCAGCACTCGATGCTGGCATGGTCAACGCGCCTCAAGGATCGGTTCTCATGTTGTTTTCAGTTTGGCAAAAACGTTCCCGCATCGTCTGGCTTATCGCGGTTTGCGTTCTGGTAGGCCTTGACCAGATCACCAAGGCCTACTTCGCCAATACCATCCCGCTGGGTGGCGGCATCCAGGTCACAGAGTGGTTCAACCTCGTCCACGTGCTCAATAAGGGCGCTGCATTTTCCTTCTTGGCCGACGCCGATGGATGGCAACGCCCGTTTTTGATCACCGTCGGTTTGCTCGTCGTCATTCCCGTCACTGTCGTTTGCCTTGGTAAGCCTATTGACGCTTTGGATCGCTGGGTCGGGGGTGCCGTCGTGGCCGGTGGCACGGGCAACCTCATCGACCGCTTCCAGACGGGTGCAGTGGTGGATTTCCTGGATCTGCATTGGGATGGACTGCACTGGCCCGCGTTCAATCTGGCAGATATCTACATTGTGTTGGCCGCGATCACCTGGTTTTTACTGTCACTCACACTGGCAACCCGCCGGACGGCACCTGCCGACGAGCCCAAGATCAAACGATGAAAGACTATTGGGCCCTTTTGGCACTGGCTTGGCTGACCGCCGCAGTCGCCACCGCCGGTGCGCTTTTCATAGGCGAAGTCATGGGCATGACGCCCTGTGTGTTGTGCTGGTACCAGCGCATTCTCATGTTTCCCCTGGCCCTCGTGCTGGGTATCGCTTGTTTTGCCAATGATCGGCGCGGCGCCGTCTATGCACTGCCCCTGGCCTTGGGCGGCTGCGTGCTGGCCGGGTACCACACGCTGCTGGTGGCGGGCCATATCCCGAAGGCCTGGATTCCTTGCGGCACTGGGGTGTCATGTGCCGACCAGAAGCTTGAAATCTTGGATGGCGTGCCGATACCCTGGCTCTCGCTGGCCGCGTTTCTACTGATCGCCATCCTGCTTATCGTTTACCTGCGAAAGACCTCGAAATGAAATCAAGAAAGCTGATCGTTGCGACATTGGTGGGGGTTGTCCTTATCGCTTTTTTCTTCGCCATGACCTACTACCAGAGACAGACCCAGAACTCGCAGGATCAAAAGGCCACCCGGCAGCTAGATCGCCTGGTGCGAATGCATTCGCCGGTACTCGGCCCGCAGAACGCACCCGTGACCCTGGTCGAATTTTTCGATCCAGCCTGCGAGACTTGCCGCGCCTTCTACCCCATCGTCAAGGATCTGCTGAAAAAGTACCCAAACGAGGTACGGCTCGTCATTCGCTATGCCCCTTTTCACCAAGGTTCCGACCAGGTGGTGAAGTTGCTCGAAGCCTCCAAGCGACAGGACAAGTACTGGCAGGTGCTGGAGATGGTGTTGGCGGCCCAGCCCATGTGGGCCAATCACGGCAATCCAAACGTGGACCTGGCTTACAAGGCTGCCGAGCAGGCGGGGCTGGACATCCCGAAAGCTCTTGCTGACGCCGCAAACCCAGCAGTCGAGGCCGCCATCAAGCAAGACATGCAAGACCTCACGGCGCTGGGGGTCAAGCAAACACCAACCTTCTTCGTCAACGGGCGCAGCCTGCCCAGCTTTGGTCCGGATCAACTCGCGGCCTTGGTTGCGGAAGAAGTCGCAAGAACAAAGAAATGACCAGAAGTGCCGACCGATGACGACCACCATCACTGCCACTGAATCGGCCGCGCCAACTCGGCGCGTCTGGACGCTGTTTGTGCTGGCAACTACGATTGCTGTGATGGCATTCAGCGGCTGCTCGCCCGAAGCCATCAGCTTCAAGAGTACCGATGTGACCGGGGCAGGCTTTGCGAAGAATCTGCGTCTCAAGGATCATTTCGGCAAGGTACGCACGATGACCGACTTCAAGGGCAAAGTCGTCGTGATCTTCTTTGGCTTTACGCAATGCCCGGACGTCTGTCCAACGTCCATGACGACGATGGCCGAAGTGAAGCGCCTGCTCGGTGAAAAAGGTAAGCTGCTGCAGGTGGTGTTCATCACGGTCGACCCGGAACGCGACACACAGAAGATCCTGCAAGGGTATATGCAGAACTTCGATCCGACGTTTCTGGCGTTGCGCCCCGAGCCCGATGAACTCAAGGCCGTAGCCGATGACTTCAAGATTT
>JAYUQJ010000505.1:0-2769 GCA_043756825.1 Betaproteobacteria bacterium
TATAGCCCAGGAAGCCGACGCTCTTGACACCCTGCTTCTTCATCAGCGCCACCACTGCCACCGCCATCACGTCATTCGACTGCGGCAGGCGGAAGGTCCAGGCGTCCTTGCCGGGCGGCAGGCCGACGGGCGACGCGGCCAGCTGCACCGTGCCGCTTTCAGCCGCCACCTCGGCCATCGGCGCAGCCACGGGCGTGGCGGCCGAGCCGATGATGATGTCCACCTTGTCCTCGGTGACAAACTTGCGCGCGTTTTGAACGCCCTTGGTCGGGTCGGTGGCGTCGTCGAGGATGATGACGTTGAGCTTCTCGCCGGCAATGCTGGTCGGCCACAGCTTGAAGTAGTTCTGCATCGGGATGCCCAGGCCCGACGCCGGCCCGGTCAGCGGCAGCGAGATGCCCACGGTGATGTCGGCCAGGGCCGGCAGCGTGGTCAGCAGGGCGGCGGCCGCAGCCACCAGGGTCTTCTGGATCAGTTTCATGCGGGGCTCCTGGGGGCGGGGGGATCAAAGGCACAGGGCCTTGATGTCTTCGGCAATCGGGATCGCCTTGATGCGATCGGGGTTGGCGGGGTCACGGGTGATGAAGGCGCGCACCTCGGTGCCTTCGCACATCAGTTCATCGCCGAGAAACACCTGGTGCAGGTGGCGGAAGGTCTTGGCCTCCCAGTGCTCGATGCGGGTGTGCAGCTCGATCGTCTGGCCGTAGGTGACGGCCTTGAAGAACCTGGTGTGGATCTCCAGCAGCGGCGTGCCGAAGATGCCGCGGGTCTTGACCAGCTCGCGCCAGGGCGGCACGCCGCAGGCCATGAAGAAGGCCAGCGAGGCCTGGTCCATCCAGCGCGAGAAATTGGGAAAGAAGACGATGCCGGCGGGGTCGCAATCGCCGAAATGCACGTCGACGCGGTGGATGTGGACCTTGGGCATGGTGGGCTTGAACCGACTGCGTCCCGTTCAGGGCGGGTTGGGCAGGATCAGGAAGGGGTCGGCCTGCCTGCCTCGGTACAGGGCCTCCACCAACGCAGCCCGGTGTGTCAGCACGGCGCGCTGGTTGATCGAGCCCTTGTCGGTGATTTCGCCGGCATCGATGGCCGGCGGCTCGGCCAGCACATGCAGCCGGGCCACCCGGCTGGCGCTGCCGGTGGCGTCACGCCACAGCAGGTCGGCCAGGGCCTGGAAGAAGGCCCGCACGGTCGGGTGGTGCAGCACGTCGGGCAAGGGCAGGGTCTCGCCCAGGCCGGCGAGTTTGCGGCACTCGTCAGGCCTGGGGAAGATCAAGGCACCCACCTCATCGCGGTTCAGCCCGGTGATCACCGCGTCCTGCACGCAGGGGTTGCCGGCCGCGGCGATCTTGGCGCGCAGCGGGCCCACGCTGACGAAGGTGCCGGTGGACAGCTTGAAGTCTTCGGCGGTACGGCCGTCGAACATCAGGCCCAGCAAGGGCTGTGCGGGGTCGACCCATCTGGCCGCGTCTCCGGTGCGGTAGAAGCCCTCGTCGTCGAAGGCCTCGCGGGTCTGCTCGGCCGCGCGCCAGTAGCCCGGCATCACATTGGGGCCGCGGAAACGGATCTCGGCCTTGTCGCCGGTGGACGCGTCCTTGACCAGCTTGACCTCCACCCCCGGCACCGGCAGGCCGATCCAGCCCGAGCGCACATTGGTGCCCACCGCAAAGGTACAGGCCGGCGCGGTCTCGGTCATGCCCAGGCCGGTGATGATGCGCACCCGTTCGCCCACCGCCGCCTCGGCATGGGCGTCGAGCTTGTCCCAGACCGGCTGGCTCAAGCCCGCGCCGGCAAACATCATGGCCCGGCAGCGCTTGAACAAGGTATCGCGCAGCACCGTGTCGCTGTCCATCGCGAAGGCGATCTCCTCCAGGCCCTTGGGCACGTTGAAGTAGATCGTGGGCGATATCTCGCGCAGGTTGCGCAGGGTCTGGGCGATGCCCTTGGGCGTAGGCTTGCCGTCGTCGATGTAGAGCGTGCCGCCGTTGTACAGCGTGATGCCGATGTTGTGGTTGCCGCCGAAGGTGTGGTTCCAGGGCAGCCAGTCCACCAGCACCGGCGGCTCGTCGGCCAGGAAGCCCATGCACTGGCGCAACTGCTGCTGGTTGGCGCACAGCATGCGGTGGGTGTTGATCACGCCCTTGGGCGCCTTGGTGGAGCCCGAGGTGAACAGGAACTTGGCGATCGTGTCGGGGCCGATGGCCGCATGGGCCGCCGCCAGCGCCGGCCCGGGCCGGGCGAACAGCAGGGCGTCGAAGGCCCGCACATCGCGGCCGGCCAGCAGGCCGCTGGCGGCTGCCTCGCCCAGGCCGTCGGTCAGCACCAGGGTCACGTCGGCCGGCACCACTGCGGCGATGGCCTTGGCATAGGCCGGGCCGCTGGCAAACACCAGGCCGGGCGTGACCGTGCCCAGGATGTGGCGCAGCTTGCCGTAGTCCTGCGAGATCAGCGAATAGGCCGACGACACCGGCACATAGGGCACGCCGGCCCACATCGCGGCCAGCGCCAGCGTCAGGTACTCGATATCGTTGTCCGACAGGATGGCCACCGGCCGCTCGACCGACAGCTTCAGGTCGACCAGCACCTGCGCCACAGCCTGCACCCGCTGCAGCATCTGGGCGTAGCCGATGCGGCGCCACTCGCCGGCCTTGTCGCGGCGGGCCACGAGGGTGCGGTCGGGGGCTTCCAGGGCCCATTGCGCCAGGCTGTCGGTCAGCCGGTCGGGGTAGGGACGCAGGGCCTCGGTCGAGCGGATGATCTGGCTGCCGT
>JAYUQJ010000506.1:0-21244 GCA_043756825.1 Betaproteobacteria bacterium
GCGTGTACGCCGGCCGATCCCCCGAGGGGATGGCGGACCGGCTTGGGAGCGGCCCGGCGCTCGGCCCGCCAGGGTTTACGGCCACTGGGGCGCTCATGACAAGCGCACCCGGGGATCGACCCAGGTGTAGGCGATGTCGATCAGCACATTGCTGGCGATGTAGAGCGCCGCGCCCAGGAACACCATGGTGCGCACGATGGCGAAATCCTGGCCCGAGATGGCCTCGATCACGAAGGCGCCCAGGCCGGGGATGCCGAAGAAGCTCTCGAACACCAGGCTGCCCATGAAGACATAGGGCAGGTAGGCGCCGGCGCTGGTAATGATCGGGATCAGGGCGTTCTTCAGCACATGGCGGAACAGCACCACCGACTCGGACAGGCCCTTGGCGCGGGCGGTGCGCACATAGTCGCGGCCGATCTCCTCCAGAAACATCGCCCGGTACAGGCGCGATTCACCGCCCAGCCTGGCCAGCAGGCTGAGCAGGATGGGCAGGGCCAGGAAGCGCACCGCGTCCAGCCCCGGCGCAAAGCCCGAGATCGGCACCAGCCGCAGCACCCGCGAGAACACGAACTGACCGACGATGATGTAGAACAGGCTGGAGATCGACAGCATCAGCACGCACAGAACCACGCCCCAGAAATCGATGCGGGTGTGGCGAAAGAACACCAGCATCAGGCTGAAGCTGACGCTGACGATGAGCTGCAGCAGAAACAGCGGCAGCGCCAGCTGCAGGCTCACCCCCATGCGGGTGGCCACCTCGTGGCCGATGTCGGTGGACCGGGCCGAGTCACTGCGGCCGAAATCCAGCAACATCAGCGAGACCGAGCGCTCCCACAACACGGTGCGGGTGATCTGGGCGGTGCCCGTCTCGGCGGCATTGAAGTAAAGCGGCCGGTCGTAGCCGCGTTCGCCCTTCCACTTGTCGATCTGCTCTTGCGTGATGCGCTTGCCGCCGATGTTCAGCCGCGCCATGTCGTCGGGCGTGTTGACGGTGAAAAACAGGAAGAAGGTCAGCAGATTGACGCCGACCAGGATCAGCAGGCCGTAGCCCAGCCGGCGCAGGATATAGCGGAACATCGTCGGGCTCTCCGGTCAGAAGGTGTGAATGAACCCGGCGTGGCCGAGCAGCACGCCCAGACACGCGCAATCTAGGCGCAAAGCGCAGCCATAGCTCGGGATATGGCGAGCATTTGCAACGACGAGTGGGCGTGTCTGGGCGGGATGTGCGGCCATGTCGGGTTCGTTCACACCTTCTCAGGGGCTGGAACGCGGCGCCGCGCGGTCGCGGTCTCGCGGGCCTTGAAGCTGCGGCGCGCGCCCCACACGGCGGCCAGCAGGCCCAGGCCCAGCAGGGCCATCGGCCAGCGCACCGGCGCATTCCACTCGGCCTGGCGCTGGGCCCGCGCCGGGGCATCCACCCGGTAGTACTTGGCCATGTCGCGGATCAGGATGCTGGGCTTGCCGTTGTGCACCCACTGCTGAAAGGCCAGCCCTCCAAAAGGAAAGTAGCCGAAGCACCAGGGTGAGTCGCGCTGCACGATGGCCACCATCTGGTCGATCACCTTCTGTTTCTCGGGGCCGTCGTCCAGCACCTGCAGCTGGCGGTAGAGCGTGTCGAACTCGGGGTTCTCGTAATTGCTGACGTTCTCGCCATTGGTCTTGCTCTTGGCATTGGGGCCGTAGAGCAGGAACATGAAGTTCTCGGTGTCGGGGTAGTCGGCCAGCCAACCGGCCCAGTAGATCTGGTGCTTGCCCTTGAGGGTCTTGTCCTGGTACTGATTGAAGTCGGTGGCACGCACCTCCAGCTGTACGCCCAGCTTGGCAAACTGCTTGGCCATCCAGTCGTTCTCGCTCTTGAACTCGGGCGTCACCGCACGCTGGAAGTCGTAGTTCAGCACCAGCGGCTTGCCGGTGGTGGCGTCGCGCCCGTCGGGGTAGCCGGCCTCGGCCAGCAGCTTCCTGGCCTCGTCCACCGAGCGGCGCACCACCTTGCCGGCCTCGATGCGGTGGGTCACCGGGTTGTGGAAGTTGCCCTGTCCCTCGCGCGAGCCGAACAGCCCCGGCGGCAAGGGGCTGTGCGCGGCCACCCCGCCCTTGTGCTTGAAGATGCGGCCATAGCCTTCTTCGTAGTCGATCACGATGGCGATGGCCTGGCGCAGCTTGCGGTGCTTCTCGTCTTCTTCGGGGGTGGCGCCCTTGCCCACCACCGGATCGAGCATGTTGAAACCCAGGTACCAGTTGCTGATGTCGGTGGTGAGCGGGAACTGGAAGCCGCGCTGCTTGAACAGCGCCGCGATCTCGTCGGAATCGTCGGCATCGTTGCGGAAATCCACCCCCCATTCGGGCCGCTCGATCTCGGGCACATCGAAGTAGCCCTGCTTGAACTTCTCCTTGCGCGCCACCTTCTCTTTCTCGATCGTGACGTAGAGTTTGTCGATGAAGGGCATGGGCTTGCCGCAATCGTCCAGCAGGCCGGCCTCCTTGTCGCCGGGCATGCCCTCGCAGGGGTAGGTCTCACCGTGGAAGTTGGGGTTGCGCACCATCACATGGCGCCGGTCGCGGATGAACTCGGCCATCATGTAGGGGCCCGAGCCCACCGGCCACTGGTTGAGCGACAAGCCGGCCTCGTTCATGCCGGGCTGGGCATAGAAGGCGTCGGCCTCCCAGGGGATGGGCGCGATGAAGGGCAGCGCCATCCAGAAATTCCACTGCGGGTACTTGCCCTTCAGGCGGATGCGCAGCAAATGCTTCTCGGGCGCCGTGGCGCCGGCCAGGGCCCAGCGGCGAAAGTCGAGAAACGGTTTGTCGCGCAGGTCCTGGGGCAGGCCTTGCAGCAGCTTGGCATCCTCTTGCTTGACCAGGGCCGCATAGTCCTTCAGGCCAATCAGGTACTCGGCAAACACCGCAAACACCGGGGCTTCGATGCGGGTGGTGGCATGGCGCTTGAGCGCATAGACCAGATCATCGGCCACCACCTCACGCGTGCCCTGCTGGGCAAAGTCGAAAGGGGTGCGCTTGTCGGCCAGTGCGGCCTGGCTCAGGGCGTGATCGCTGTGGTACAGGTACTTGCCCTGGGCGTCCACCGCAAAGGCCGGGTGTGGCTGGTAGCGCATGCCGGGCCGGATGGGGATGTCGTAGACGCTTTCGGCGATCAGCTCGGCGGCGGCATCGTCGGCCAAGGGCTGGCCGTTCTTGTCCAGGTAATTGGGCTTGACCACCTTGGCTGCGGCCTTGGGCGTCAGCTCGTAGGGGCGCTTGAGGTAGTGGTAGCCGTAGAGCGGCTCGTAGATCTGGAAGGTGTAGGCCGTCTCGGGGTTGCTGTAGGACGCGGTCGGGTCGAGGTAGCGCGGCGAGCGCTCGTCAAAGGAATAGAACAGCGTGTTCGTGCGCTCGGCGCCCACCGGGTAGGGGTTGTTGTTGCAGCCGGCCAGCAGCAGCGCAGACAGTCCAAGCAGGCCGAGCAGGCCGGCACGGAAGCCCCGGGGTGACGAGAGACGGGACAAGCGGGTGCCGCGCATGCAAAAACTCCTGGTACGGGGTGCTGCCCGGGCTGGATGAACCCTGGCAGACGGCCATGAACGGCAGCGCCTCGGCAGGGCCCGTTTTTGGCCGACCCGTGCGAGGCGTCAATGATTCTAGGGGGCCACTGGGCGCTGGCCGGCCCGGGTTTCAACCCATTGCCAGGCCAGGTGCGCCAGCGCCGACCGGCTGCGGCTACCAGCGGATGATCAATTCGCGGCCCTGCACCGCCCACTGCACCCGGCGTCCCACCGGCAGCATCACCTTGGTGGGCACATGGCCGAAGGGCAGGCCGGTCAGGATGGGCGTGCTGCAAACGCTGCGCAGGTGGGCCACCACGCTCTTGAGCGCGTAGCCGCGGTCCAGCGGGCTCTTGCGCCAGTCGCTGAAGGCGCCCAGCAACACCGTCTTCTGGCGCTGCAACACGCCGGCCTGGTGCAACTGCAACAACATCCGCTCGATACGGTAGGGCGGCTCGCCCACGTCCTCCAGAAACAGGATGCCGCCCTTGACCCTGGGCCAGTGCGGCGTGGCCAGCAGCGAGGCCACCATGGCCAGGTTGCCGCCCCACAGCACGCCGCGGCCTTCGAGCCCGTCGAAGCCCGCCTCGGTGCGAAAGCCCACCGCCTCCAGCTCGCCCGACATGGCCTCGGCAAAACAATCCCGGGTGACCTCGTCGATGCCCCCGGCCTCGTCGCTGCGGCCGAAATCGTCGCAGGCCATCGGCCCATGCCAGCTGCCAGCGCCGGTGTGGGCCAGCAGGCCCAGCTGCAGCACGGTGAGGTCGGAATAGCCCACCCAGCGCGTGCCCTGCTCGACCGAGCGTGCGATGCGCGGCCAGTCGATGCGGTCGAGCAGGCGGGTCAGGCCATAGCCACCGCGGCATGCCAGCGCCACGGACGGCGCGGCGTCGGCCACCCGGTGCAGGGTGGCCAGGCGCACCTCATCGGTGCCGGCAAAGCGCTGGTGGCGGGCCCGCACACTGGGGTCGAGGGTGACCTCGAAACCCAAGGCGCCGAGGCGCTGGCGCGCCAGCTTGAGCGCAGCAGTGCGCAACTCCACGCCCGACGGCGCATACACCTGCAAGGGGGTCATGGGGGCAACAGGCTGTCGGGCCCGTGGTGTTCGGTGATCTCGCCCACCGGGATGGCCGCTGGGTCTGCAATGTGGGCGCCCGCGCCGGGGCCGCGTGGGTCGCCGGATGCGGGCAGACCCGACGGCGGGGCTTTGGCCGCCTTGTGCAGGGCCCGCCGCTGGGCGAAGAAACGCCGCAACAGCGCTGCGGCCGGATCGGCGAGCAGGCCGCCCTGCACGGTGGTGTGATGGTTCAGTCGGGCCTGGGCAAAGAGATCGGTCACCGAACCGGCCGCGCCCGTCTTGGGGTCGGTGGTGGCAAACACCACCCGCTTGATGCGGGCATGCATCAGCGCCATCGCGCACATCGCACAGGGCTCGAGGGTGACGAAGATCTCGCAGTCGGGCAGGCGGTAGTTTTCCAGCAGCTGCGCCGCATGGCGCAAGGCCACGATCTCGGCATGGGCGGTTGGGTCATGCGTGGTGATCGGCCGGTTGTAGCCGGTGGCGATCAATTGGCCCTGGCGCAGGATCACCGCGCCCACCGGCACTTCACCCGCCAGCTCGGCGTTCAGGGCCTGGTCGAGTGCCAGGCGCATGGCCTGCTCATCGGCGGGTGAAAAAGGCATGGCGGATGGGTCGGGCCCGGGGCAGCAAGACGGCGGATTATCGGCCGCAGGGCAGCCACCTCGGTGACTACGGCCACGCACCAAGGCGCCTACCATCGCCTGCGGCATCCTGCCCGCAGCCCCTCATCACCCGCCATCACCCCCCCGCTGGAGACACCCCATGAGCGACGCCTTCATCATCGACACCTGCCGCACGCCGCGCGGCATCGGCAAGCTGGGCAAGGGCGCGCTGGCCGATTGCCATCCCCAGCACCTGGCGGCCACGGTGCTGGCTGCAATCGCCCAGCGCAACCAACTCGACACCAGCGAGGTGGACGATGTGATCTGGGGCACGTCCACCCAGCGCGGCAAGCAGAGCATGGACATGGCCCGCATGGCCCTGCTGGACGCCGGCTTCAGCGAGAAGGCCAGCGGCGTGACACTGGACCGCTTCTGCGGGTCGGGCATCACCACCGTCAACCTGGCGGCGGCCACCATCGCTGCCGGCTATGAGGACCTGGTGATCGCCGGCGGCACCGAGATGATGAGCTACACCGCCACGCTGGCCGACCCGGCCAACCCGTCGATGATGGACGCCGGCAACCTGCGCCTGCGCGCGCGCCACCCGCAATCCCACCAGGGCGTGTGCGCCGACGCAATCGCCACGCTGGAGGGCATTCCGCGCGAGGCGCTGGACGACCTGGCCCTGCTCAGCCAGCAGCGCGCCGCCGCAGCCATCGAAGGCGGCCATTTCAAGCGCAGCCTGGTGCCGGTGTACCGGGTCGACGGCAGCCTGGCGCTGGACCATGAAGAGTTCCCGCGGCCGCAGACCACGCGCGAGGGCCTGGCCGCGCTGCAGCCCAGCTTCGGCCGCCTGGCCGCTTTCAAGCTCGACGAGCGCGGCACCACCTATGGCGGGCTGATCAAGCAGGTCTACCCTGAGCTCGACATCGTGCCTGTGCACCATGCCGGCAACTCCTCGGGCGTGGTGGACGGCGCCGGCTGCGTGCTGCTGGCCTCGGCCGCCTACATCCAGAAGCGGGGCCTCAAGCCCCGGGCCCGCATCGTGGCCATGGCCAATGTGGGCGACAGCGCCACGCTGATGCTCAATGCGCCGGTGCCGGCGGCCCGCAAGGTGCTGGCCAAGGCCGGGCTGACGGTGGACGATATCGACCTGTGGGAGATCAACGAAGCCTTCGCGGTGGTGGCCGAGAAGTTCATCCGCGACCTGCGCCTGGACCGCGCCAAGGTCAATGTCAACGGCGGCGCGATGGCGCTGGGCCACCCGATCGGCGCCACCGGGTCGCTGCTGATCGGCACCCTGCTGGACGAACTGGAGCGGCGCGATCTGAAGCGCGGCCTGGTGACGATGTGCGCGGCCGGCGGCATGGCCCCGGCGATCATCATCGAGCGAGTCTGAGCGGCTGCGGCGCAGGCGCACCGCACCGCCTCAGATCTTCTGCGCGAAGGCCGGCGTGCGCTTGTGCAGGAACGCGTCGATGGCCTCGGCAAAATCGGGGCCGCGGGCGCACAGCACCTGCTGACGGTCTTCCATGGCCATCACCGCCTCCATGCTCTGGCCGTCGACGGCATGGTGCAGCCCCTCCTTGGTCAGGCGCAAGCCCAGCGGCGAGGTGGCCAGCATGTCGTTGGCCAGCGCACGCGCCTCGGCCTGCAATTCATCCAGCGGGCCGACATGGCTGAACAGGCCCAGCGCATGCCCCCGGGCAGCGTTGATGAAGCGGCCCGTGAGCAACAGCTCGGACGCCACCGACGCCCCCACCAGGCGCGGCAGGAAGTAGCTCGACCCCATGTCGCAGCCGGTCAGGCCCATCTTGATGAAAGCCGCGTTCATGCGCGCATCGGGCGTCACCAGCCGCACATCGCAGGCCAGCGCCAGCGTGAAGCCGCCGCCGCTGGCCGCGCCCTGGCAGATGCCGATCACCGGCTGCGGACAGCGGCGCATCGCGATCATGATGTCGCGGATGCGGTGCTGGGTCTCGAAGGGGTTGCCGCCCTCCACCGATGTACCGCTGCCCTGACGCTCGTGCAGGTCTAGCCCGGCGCAGAAGGCCCGCCCCGCCCCCTGCAGCACGACAACGCGGGTGTCGGGCTGGTGGCGAAGCGCAGAAAAGCAATCCAGCAGCGCCTGCGACAGGGCGCGGTTCAGCGCGTTCAGCCGCTCGGGCCGGTTCATGGTCACCCAGGCCACCGGCCCCTGCTGCACGATCTTCAGCACATCCTCTGCCATGGTTGGGCTCCTCCCGGCTGAAAAGGCGACTATGCCGCAGACCCGGTGCCCTGGCCCAGGGGCCGACCGGCCCACTGGCCCACTGGCCCACTGGCCCACTGCCAGCCTGCCAGCCTGGCACCCCGGCAGCCTGGCACCCTGGCGACAGACCGACGGTGCCCGCAGCGCCATCCTGCCGGGGGTCGACAAGCGAGCCGGCCAGAATGCTGGGCGTGCTGGGCTTGCCTGCCCCTCACCGGAGTCCCCGCATGCAGATTGCCCTCGGTCGCCGCCTCGCCTTGTCCGTATCCCTCGCCCTGTTGCTGGCCCTGCCTACCGGGGCCGCCCTGGCGCAGGCCTGGCCCAACCGGCCGGTCAAGATCATCGTGCCCTACCCGCCCGGCGGCCAGACCGACATCGTCTCGCGCTGGCTGGGCGAGAAGCTGCAGGCCTCGCTGGGCCAGACCTTCGTGGTGGACAACAAGGCCGGCGCCCAGGGCGTGGTGGGCCTGGCAGCACTGAAGCAGGCGCCGGCCGACGGCTACACCATCCTCTACGCCAACTCGTCGAACCTGATCATCAACAAGTTCGCGATGGCCAAACTGCCCTATGAGACCCTCGACGATTTCGAGATGATCAACCAGATCGGCATGGCCGCCCTGGGGATGGTGGTGACGCCGTCGCTGGGCCTGAAGAGCCTGGGCGACTTTGTGGCCTACACCCGGGCCAATCCGGGCAAGGTGTCTTTTGCATCCTTTGGGGTGGGCAGCAGCTCGCACCTGTACGGCGAGATGCTCAAGACCGCGGCCCGGCTGGACATGGTGCACGTGCCCTACAAGGGCGCAGGGCCTGCGGTGCAGGACATCATCGCCGGCGTGGCCACCATGGGCATACACGACTTCGCCACCATCGGTCCGCAGGTGCTGGGTGGCCGGGCCACGTTGCTGGCGGTGACCGGCCCCAGGCGCTGGCCCAGCTTCCCCGACACGCCCACTTTTGTGGAGCTGGGCTTCCCGCTCGATCTGGTGGGCTGGAACGGCATCATCGCGCCCAAGGGCACGCCCAAGGCCATCCTCGACCGGCTGAGCCTGGAGATCAACAAGATCATCCAGAGCCCCGAAGGCCGCGCGCGCATGCTTGAAATGGGCCTGTTGGCTACCGGCACGACGCCAGCGGAGTTTGTGGACATCGTCAAGCGCGACGCCCCGCGCTGGGGCGAGGTGTGGAAGGGTGCAGGCATCGCGCCGCAGTGATGCAGGGGGGGCACTGCGTGCCCGCACCGCACAGGCTGACCACAGCCACGCCCGTGGCTTCGCGAAGATTTGCGCTGGCGCCGGGGGCGGCAAAGACACGGTTGCATGTGCCTTACAGCCGCCAATGCTGCATGCGCAGCGTGACCGGCGAAGCCAACGGACGGCAGGCTGGGATCAGCGGCGCGAGGCCTGATCGCGCAGGCCGTCGAGCACCCGCGAGCACAACAGCACCGCCAGCCCGCCGAAAAGCACCACGCCCAGGCCGTAGCCCGCCAGCACGCCTTTCAAACCATGCCAGTGCCCGCCCAGCCAGATGAAGGGCAGCACACCCAGCGTGGCCCGGCCCCAGTTCAGCGCGGTGGAGTAAAGCGCAAAACCCAGGTTGTTGAAGGCCGCATTGGCCACGAACAGCGCACCATTGAACAGGAAGCTGCCCGCAACGAAGAGGCAGAAGAACTGGATCAGCTCGCGCGCCGGACCGACCGCGCCGAACACATCGCTGATCACGCCGCTGCCCAACGCCAGCAGGGCCCAGACCACCATCACATAGACCAGCACCACGCGCAGGCTGGTGTGGAACACCGCGCGCAGCCGGTCGTGGCGCCCTGCGCCCAGGTTCTGGCCGATGATCGGCCCGATCGAGCCCGACAAGGCGAACAGGCCGACAAAGGCCACCGGGATGATGCGCACCACCACCGCCCAGCCAGCCACCGCGCCATCGCCATAGGGCGCGATCGCGGTAGTGACCAGGGCGTTGCCCACCGGCGTGGCCACCTGGGTCAGCACAGCCGGCAGGCCGATGGCCAGGAAGGGCCGCAGGGTCTGGCGCAGGGCCTGGGTGTCAGGCCACACCAGCAGCCTGTGCACCCGCAGCAGCGGCGGCAGGCCGATCGCCAGCATCGCGCAGCGCGCCAGCACATTGGCCACCGCCGCGCCGTCCAGGCCCCACCCCATGCCGAAGATCAGCAGCGGGTCCAGCACCGCCGTGGCCGCGCCAGCGCCCAGGGTGACGAGCATCGCGCGTCGCGCATCGCCCTGGGCCCGCAGCAGCGCGCCCAGGCCCATGCCCAGGCCCAGCAGGGGCGCCGCCGGCAACACGATCTGCATGAAACGTTGCGCATGGGCGGCGGTCGGGCCGCTGGCGCCCAGCAGGGCCAACAGCGACCCGACCCAGGGCCACATCAAACCCGCAGCCAGCGCCAGTGCCAGTGCCATCCACAACAGGGTGGCGCCGGCCAGCAGCCTGGCGCGTGCGAGATCGCCGCTGCCCAGCGCCCGCGCCACCAGCGCCGACACCCCGATCGACAGGCCGATCGCCAGCGAGGTGACAAAAAACAGCAAGGTGCCGGCATAGCCCACCGCTGCGGCCAGCTCTTTCTCGCCGAGCAGGGCGATGTAGAACAGGTTGAGCAGGTCCACCGCAAACACCGCCACCAGGCCGATCGAGCCGGTGGCGGCCATCGTCAGCACATGGCGCAAGACCGAGCCGGTGACGAATCTGCCGACGTCGGCGGGTTGGGACTGGGCGGTGGGGGACGAACTGGGCATGGGCATGGGCCCGGTGTCGGGGCGAGCGCCCGCGCGGCCATGCGGCGATGCGGCGATGCGGGATCGGGCCGCCATTCTGGGGCCGGGCCGCGATCGACCCTCCGGCATGGGGCGAATGGCGCTGGCCTGGTGCAGCGGCGGCGCCTGCACCCGCCCATGCCGGGCTGAAAGCCCCGCCTGCCCTGCCCTGCCGGTGCACACTGCCGCCGACCCAACCCCAAGGATCACCATGAAACTGGCGCTGGACCTGCACCTGGGCCGCGACGCGGGAATGGCGGCCGGCGTGGCCTTCGACGCCTGGGACGCGCCCGAGCCGACCAGGACCTGCACCACCCGGCTTGGCCGCGTCGAGAAGGCGCAGCCCGGCGAACCCACACTGCGCGAGTTGCCCTGCCTGCTGCAATTGCTGCGCGAGCATGGGCTGGCGCCCCAACTCATCCTGATCAACGGCTGGGTGCATACCGACGCGATGGAGACGGCCGGCCTGGGGCGGCATCTCTACCAGGCCCTGGGCGGCCGGGTGGCCGTCATCGGCGTGTCCAGGACCGCGCTGCCCGGCACACCGGCGCAGTTCGAGGTCTACCGCGAGGACGAGGCCCGGCCGCTGATCGTCACCTGCGTGGGCATCGAACTGGGTGCGGCCAAGGCCCGCCTGCGCGCGATGCACGGCAAGCGCCGCATCCCCACGCTGCTGAAACTGGCCACCCGGCTGGCCAAGGCCGACGCGCCTTGAGCGCGCGGGGGGCTGGCGACCGCTTCAACCGGCCGGCACGTCGGCCTGGCTGCTGTTGCGCTGCATGCCATCGCGCAGCGAGCGCAGGCGCTGGATCGCGCCGCTGCGCTCATCGAAGCTGGCCACCCGCAGGTCGAGGGCGCCGCGGGCCTGGTGCACCTCCAGCGGCAGCCAGGGCGCGTCGAGCATGGCCCAACGGGCGTCCGAGAGCGGCAGTTCACCGGTCAGGAAAAGCTGGCGACGGTGCGCGCCGGCCTCGAACGAGGCCGCCACCGCCTGCCCACCGTCGGCCGGCCGGCACAGGCCATGCGCCAGGGTCTGGTCGAAGACCAGCAGGTCGCCCGGCGCCAGGCCGATGCGAACGCCGGCATGCGGCATCACAAACTCCACATCGTCCAGGTCAATGGCCAGCAGCCAGAACAGGCAGCGCGCCCAATGCCGGGCCACATCGTTGTGGAAGCCCGCGCCGCAGCAGGCCAGGTAGTCGATCCGCCGGGCCAGGCTGCGCCGGTAAAGCGCGCGGGCGTCGCCCAACACCCCGGTGAGCAGCAAAGCGGCTGCGATGCCGCCGACCAGATCGGCCACGCCCGGCCCCGCAGCCGCCAGGGCGGCCGGCGTGACCCGCGCATGGCCGATATCGAAAGAGTCCTCCGGCTGGATTCGTGCGTAGCCTGCCGCAGCCAGGCCGGCGCAGGCCTCGGCGTCGAGCAAGCCCATGCGCAGCAGGTGCACTCGTCCATAAGGCGCGCGCGCCAGCCCGGCATGCCGCGGCTCGTCGCTGCGCACCGCCAGCGCCCGGAACGGTGGGGGCACCCGATGGCGGTCGGCGGCGATGATGCGGTGAACAGGCGGGGCGGGCACCCCAACATTGTCGCCATCGGCGCGGGCCAGGCCAGGCCAGCAGGCTTGGCTGTGCCGCCCAGCCTGGACCGTTGCACTAGAGTCGCGCTCTTGACAAGCGCCTGGAACGCCATGAACCGACTGCAAAGGGAGTTGTCGCGCCTGTACCTGACGCCACCACCTGCCCAGGCCCCCGCCGCCGAGCCTGCGGCGGGCGGCCTGGTCGACGCCAGCGGCCCGGTGCGGGCGATGGTGCTGGAACTGGCCCGGCCGGCCGACTGGGCCGGTGTTGCCCGGGTCTGGAACGGCGTGCAAGCCGACCTGGGGCTGCCGGCCCCGGCCATCGCGGTCTCGGGCAGCGACGGCTACCAGCTCTGGTTTTCGCTCGCGTCGCCGCTGCCGGTGGCACAGGCGGCAGCATTTCTTGAAGGCCTGCGCCTGCGCTACCTGGCCGACATCCCGCGCCAGCGCCTGGCCTTGCTGCCAGCGCTGGACGACGGATCGCCGAAGCAGGCCCGGCACGCCCCCTGGGTGCCGGCCGAGCAGCCCGGCGGGGGCCGCTGGTCGGCCTTTGTCGCCCCCGACCTGGCACCGATGTTTGCCGAGGAACCCTGGCTCGACCTGGCGCCCAACCCGGATGGGCAGGCCGGCTTGCTGGCTCATGTGCACAGCATGACCCTGGCGGACCTTCAGCAAGCGCAGGCCCGCCTTGGCCCCGGCCCGGCGCCAGCCCCGGCACGGCCTGCGGTGGCCCCAGGGGCAGAGGGGTACAGCGGTCCACGCCTGCCAGTGTCGGCCAGGCCGAACCCACAGGATGTCCGCGCGGGTGTGCCCGATGCCCGGCCGGCTGAACCGCCGGCCGAGGCGGCGCAGGACCCAAGGCGCTTCTTGTTCAGGGTGATGAACGACCCGGGCGCAGACCTGGCCCTGCGGGTCGAAGCCGCCAAGGCCTTGCTGCCTTTCTTCGATCCACACCAGCCGCCCTGACCTGGACTGGCCCGCCAAAAACGGTCGCGCCAGCACGGTATCTGCCGCCCTGGCAGGCCATTCGCTGCGCGGTCGGCAGAACGCCCGGCGGCCCGCACCGCGGGCGCGCGCGTCGGCCAGAACGGCGTTGACTTTAGTTTTAATTTCGACCGCATACTGCCGTGTCGAGATGCGAGAACTAATACCTGCAAAACCCATTCTCGAAGTATTAACGCGGGTTTGCCGTATAAACTTACAACGCTAAAAATGAATCTAATAAGTATTTATTTTTATTGGATTATTTTATTTGGCATGGAAGCTGCGAAGCAGTTTTCGTCAACCTCGAAGGAAAACCTCATGCGCCCCAAGAACGCCGCTGTCCACCTGACCCAGGCTTGCCTGCTCGCCCTGCCGCTGCTGGCCCTGCCGGCGCATGCCGTGCCGATCCTGGGGGCCGGTTACGGCAACGCCCTCACGGCCACCCTGCCCGGCCCCAATACGAACTTCTATGGCGACATCGCGGTGGACGCCGCGGGCAATCGCTACGTCACCGGCGGCCTGGGGTCGTCGGTCTACAAGGTCAGCGCCGCCGGCGCCGTGACCGCTTTTGTCAACCCGGTCAACGGCAGCACCGTGCTGGGACTGGAAGTGGTGGGTGACAAGCTCTATGTCGGGTCCGAGTCATCCGGCCTGACCCGGGTAGATCTGGCCACTGGCGCACAGACCAGCCTGGCCGCCGCCTCGGGGGCCCCGATGGCCATGGCCTACGGCGCCGGCAAACTCTATGTCGGCACCCACTCGGGCCTTTACGCCTATGACACCCTTGCCAACACCCTCAGTACCACCTCGATACTGGGCAGCCTGGTCAACTCGCTGGCCTTCGCCAAGGACGGCAAACTGCTGGTCAGCGATTACAACAACAGCCGCATCCTGAGCTACAACACCAGCAACAACAGCTCGACCGTGTTTCGCAGCGGCATCGGCTCGGTGGGTGGCATTGCCGTACACCAGCCCACCGGCCTGGTCTATGCCGCGTCGGAAAGCAGCAGCACCTTGCTTCAGATCGCTGCCAATGGCAGTGCATCGTCGGTGTTTGCCACCGGGTTCACCACCGACGGCGGCTACTACCCGACCGCGTTGAACTTCAGCAACGATTTCTCCAGCCTCTACTACCTGCAATCGGGTGCGAACTCGAGCTTCCAGATGCATGCCATCAATGGCTTCACCCCTGCACAGCATGGCGTACCCGAGCCCGGCGTGCTGGCCTTGGTCTTGCTCGGCCTGGGCGCGGCATTCACGGCCCGGCGCTGCGGCCGCAGCTGAAGCCCGGCACACCCTGCAGCACCCAAAAGGGGAGTGTCCGGGCGGGGCAACAGCTTGCAGGCGGCCCTGAGACCCCCCGCCGGCGAGGCAAAGCGCCACCCGGCGCGGGTCAACGCCCCAGCGCAAGCCCGTCCCGACGCGGGTCGGCGGCGCCGATCCATCCCCCGGGCACCCGCTTGACGAAGCCGGCGCCGCTGACGGTAGGCTCCACGAACACCTCGTGCCCGCGCGCGCGCAGCGCCGCTGCCAAGGCCGCCCTGGGCGTGTCGGCCTCCAACTGGACACGCGGCGCCAAGGCCGTGGTGAGGTGACCGCTTGCCAGGGCATCGGTGGGGCTGCGGTCGAGCCACAACATTTCGATGAGCGCACGGGCGATGTAGTCGACGATCTGGCCGCCACCGGCCGACCCGCCGGCCACCACGGGTTGCCCCGCCGCATCGAACACCAGCACCGGGGCCATCGAGGTGACCGGGCGCTTGCCTGGCGCCATCTGATTGGCCTGGGCCTGGCCGCCGTCGGGCGCAGGCCCGAAGTTGGTCAAGGCATTGTTCAGGACATAACCGTCCACCCGCAGCCGGGCGCCGAAGTTCAGGTTGATGGTCGTGGTGGTGGCCGCGATGTGGCCCGCTGCGTCCACCACCACGATCTGGCTGGTCTGGTCGGCGCTGCTGCCGCCGCTGTCAGCATCGAGCCGCTGCGAAACCCTGCCCGGCGCGGCGCTGCCAGGGTGCACGGACGCCGCAGCGCGCTGCGCATCGATCAGGGCGGCGCGCTGCCGCAAATAAGGCCCGGCGATCAGTGCATCCACCGGCACGGCCACGTGGTCGGGGTCACCCACGTGGTGGCGGCGGTCGGCCTGGGCGAGGCGCCCGGCTTCCACGTACAGATGCCAGAAGGCAGGATCGTCCAAGCTCGCCAGCGCCACCGCTGGGCTGCGCTCGGCCACCATCTGCAGCATCTGCAGCACCGTCAGGCCACCGAAGGACGGCGGTCCCAAGGTGCAGATCTTGTAGGACGGCAAGGCTGAGCACACCGGCTCGCGCTCGACGGCCCGGTAGGCGAGGATGTCCTGTTCGGTCATCAGGCTGGGCCGCACGCCACGCTGGGCCGCAACGACCAGGCGCGCTGCTCCGCCGTCGCGCCAGAAGCGCGCCACACCGGCTGCAGCCACCGCGCGCAGCGTCTCGCCATAAGCCGGGTTGCGCAGCACGGTGCCGGCGGGATGGACCTGGCCTTGGCTGTCGAAGTGATCGTGACGAAACTCTGGATGCTCCACCGCACCAGGGTCGCGCGCCAGGATGCCGCGTGCATACGGCGCCAGCGGGTAGCCCTGGGTGGCCAGCTTGATGGCCGGCTCGAACAGCCGCGCCCAGGGCAGCCGCCCGTGCTGGCCATGGGCAAGTTCAAGTGCCATCAAGGCCCCGGGCACACCGACACTGCGCCCGCCCCGGGCCACATCTTGCTGCGGCAGAGTGCGCCCATCGGTTTCGATGCGCAAGCCCGCCGTGGTGCGCGCGGGCGCTGCGGCCAGGCCGTCGTAGCTGCGCAAGCGCTGGTGCGACGCATCCCAGACCAGCATCAGCAGGCCACCGCCGATGCCCGAGGACTGGGGCTCCACCAGCCCCAGCACCATCTGGGCCGCGATGGTGGCGTCGATCGCCGAGCCGCCTTCGGCCAGTATCTGGAGTGCCGCCTCGGTGGCCAACGGATGCGCCGTGATGGCGACGGTGGCACGCGCTGTGCTGGCTACCGGCACCGGGGCAGCCGGGCGCGGCGTGCTGCAAGCCGCCAACACGGTGCCCAAGGAAACGCCCAAGGCGACGCGAAACAGAGTCAAGGCACTGTGGGGCATGGGGTTCAACGGGGAGTGAACGCTGAATTAGAGCATCAGCCCATCAGCCCATCAGCCCATCAGCGCATCAGCCCATCAACGCATCAGCGCATCAGCCCATCAGCGCGCTCGTTTGAACCGCCTGCCCATCCCGCGCAGGCGGGCAGCGGACCAGGATGCAGCACCTGCACTGAAATTGCTCAGGATGGCGCCCACCGCCACCCGCGGTCGCGACGGCGCCCGCCCGGCGTACTTTGCGTTTCGCCACAGGGCAGAAACCCTGGGTTGCGGATAGGTCGGTGACAATTGAGACCATGGGCAAAGCCGCCATCGCCATGAACCGTTTCGGCCTGGGTGCAAGATCCGACGACGCTGCGCTGGTCGATCCCGAGCGCTGGTTGACTTCCCAGTTCGACGCCTACCTGGCGCTGCCGGCGCCGTGGCAGCCCTTGCCGCGCACGACATCGCTGCTGGAATCCTGGCTGGCACAGCAGCGCGCATCGCGGCAAGCCGCCGAAGGACAGCGAAGTGGCATTCGCGAGACCTATCTTCGCCAGGGACGCGAAACCTATGTCGCGGCGGTGGGGGCGCGCATCCTCAGCGCGCTGCAAAGCTCCACCCCTTTCGTCGAGCGGCTGGTGCATTTCTGGTCCAACCATTTCGCGGTATCGGTGGACAAGCTGCTGGTGGTGGGCATGGCCGGCGGCTTCGAGGCCGACGCGATCCGCCCGCATGTGCTGGGCCGGTTCGAGGATCTGCTGCTGGCGGCCATCCGCCACCCGGCCATGCTGCTGTACCTCGACCAGGCCCAGTCGATCGGGCCGGCAAGCCCAGCTGCACAGCGCGCTGGCGACCGCCAGCAGAGACAGCGCGGCCTCAACGAGAACCTGGCGCGCGAGATCCTGGAACTGCACACCTTGGGTGTGCGCAGCGGCTACGCGCAGGAGGATGTGACCGAGTTGGCGCGCGCGCTCACGGGCTGGACGCTTCCCGCAGACGACCTGATTCAGGATGCCACCGCGACCTTCCGCTTCGTGCCAGCGCTGCATCAGCCCGGCGCACGCACGGTGCTGGGCCGCCGCTATGGCGAGGCGGGCGAACAACAAGCCCGATCGATCCTCCATGACCTGGTCGATTCGCCCGCCACAGCACGCCATCTCGCGCTCAAGCTGGCACGTCACTTCGTCGCCGACGATCCGCCACCGACGCTGGTGCAGCGCCTGGCGCAGACCTTCACCCGCACGGGTGGCGACCTGCCCAGTCTGTACCGAGACCTGGTGACCGCACCCGAGGCATGGCAGGCAGAAAGCGCCAAATTCAAGTCGCCCTGGGAGTGGGCTGTCTCGGCGCTGCGCGCCGTCGGGCGGCAAGAGATGGCGGCGGCCCAGGCGGTCAACCTGATGAATCAGCTGGGCCAGCCCGTGTGGCGGCCCGGCTCGCCTGCGGGCTACGACGACCGGATGGCCGCCTGGGCCGCCCCCGATGCGCTGCTGCGTCGTGTGGAGCAGGCCCAACGCATCGCCGCACAAGCCGGCGACGCCGTCGATGCCCGCCAGCTGGGGCCGCGGGTGCTGCCGGGCGTGCTCAGCGAGGCCACCGCCGGCACCATCGCGCGCGCCGAGAGTGCCAGCACCGCACTCGCGCTGCTGCTGGTCTCACCAGAGTTCCTGAGGAGGTGAATGTGACCCTGGACCGACGCCGCTTTCTGAGCGCCGCCACATTGCTCACGGCTTCGCCCGTGCTGTTTGCGCAGGCGGACACCGAACGGCGCTTCATCTTCATCATCCAGCGCGGCGCGGCGGACGGCCTCAACACCCTCATCCCCTATGCCGACCCGGCCTATGCCAAGGTGCGCGGCGCCCTGGCCATCGATGCGGCGAGCACGCTGAAGCTGGACGGCTCCTTCGCGCTACATCCGTCGCTGGCCAAGCTGCGAGAGCTTTACAGCAGCGGGCACGCGGCCTTGTTCCACGCCGTGGCGTCGCCGTATCGCGACCGCTCTCACTTCGACGGGCAGAACGTGCTGGAAACCGGCGGACAGGCCCCCTACCAGGTCAAGGACGGCTGGATGAATCGCCTGCTGGCGCTGCTGCCGCGCAGGGGCAAGGATGCGATCGCGTTCTCGCCCGCTGTGCCGCTGGCGCTGCGCGGTGCCATCGAGGTGGCGTCCTATGCGCCTTCGGCGCTGCCCCAGGCCACCGACGATCTGATGTCGCGTGTGGAACATCTTTATGCCCCGGACGCGCAGCTTCACGCGCTGTGGTCCACCGCCCTCGAAGCGCGCGCCATGGCCGCCAGCACGGGCGGCGGCATGGGCGCCAGCGCCAACCGGCAGGACCCGACTGCACTGGGCCGGATGGCCGCCGGTTTCCTGTCGCGCGCGGACGGCCCTCGGCTGGCCATGATCGAGACCAGCGGTTGGGACACGCACAGCGGACAGGCCGCACGCTTGGCCAGCCAGCTGAAGGCACTCGACGGCATGATCGCGGGGCTGCACGAGAGGATGGGGACCACCTGGTCGCAGACCGTGATCCTGGTGGCCACCGAGTTCGGGCGCACCGCAATCGCCAACGGTACCGGTGGCACCGATCACGGCACAGGCGCCGCCGCCATGCTGCTGGGGGGCGCCGTGCAGGGCGGACGCATCGTGAGCGATTGGCCGGGCCTGGGTCCGGCGAACCTGCTGGACGGGCGTGATCTCAGGCCAACCTTGGGACTGGACTCGCTGGTGGCATCGGCCTGCGCTGAAGCCTTCGCGCTAGAACCTCAGCGCACCGCGCAGGCACTGTTCCCGTACTCGGCTCGACCCAGGTTGTTGCAAGGCCTGTTGCGCATCAACGCGTCCGCCTGAGGCCCGGCATCTGCCCCGTTGCGGGCGCCCGCACCAGCCAGGCTGTGGCGCAAGCCGCCGCCGATCACGCCCGCAACGCAAGGTGAGGCTGCTTGGGCGCGAGGCTGTGGCGGGCCTGCGGCCTTACATTGAGGTCTGGCCCTGAGGGCTGCACTTCCATCCAGGACGCGAGACGAACCATGCACAGACGCCAGTTCCACGCCCGCACGCTCGCGTTGCTGGGCGCCGCCACCACACCCTGGGCTGCGAGCGCGCAGACGCGCCCGGCCGGCCCGGGCGGATTTCCGAACAAGCCGATCAAACTGATCGTGCCCTACCCGGCCGGCGGCATCGTCGACGCTGTGCTGCGGATCGTGACCGATCCACTGTCAGCCGACCTGCCCCAGCGCATCGTCGTGGAGAACCGCACCGGGGCCGATGGCCGCATCGGGCTGACCGCTGCGGCGCAGTCGCCGGCCGACGGCTATACGCTGCTGGCTGCCACGCCCATCGTGTCGACCGGCGAACACCTGATGCCCGACATGGCCGGCCGCTCTAAAGACTTTGCCGGCATCTGCGCCATCGCCGCCGCGCCTGCGGTCTTTGTGGTCTGGGCTGGCCTGCCCGTCAAGACGCTGAACGACTTCGTTGCCCTGGCCGCCGCCAAGCCCAATGAGTTCAACGCGGCCAACCCGGGTAGCGGCAGCTCCATCCACCTGGGCCAGGAACTGCTGTTCGACCGCACCGGCATCAAGCTTACCAATGTGAACTACCGTGGCCAGCCGCCTTCGCTGATCGACATGGCCGAGGGTCGCGTGCATTTCGGCCTGATCTCGCAAAGCTTGGCGCTGCCCTTCATCCAGAGCGGCAAGCTGCGGGCCCTTGCAGTGAATGCCGCCAAGCGCACACGCTCATTGCCGGATGTGCCGACCATCACCGAAGCCGGCCAGGCCGACGCGCTGGTGCAAAGCTGGTATGGGGTGGCCGCGCCGGCCAGAACGCCGCCCGAACTGCTGCGTTACCTGAGCGAGCAGTTTCTGCTGACCCTGGCCCAAGCCGCCCCACGCGCCAAACTCGAAGCCATGGATGCCGAGGTGATGGCCCTGGGCGCAGCAGCCTTCGATGCACTGATCGCCAATGAGCACCAGCGCTGGGGCGAACTGATTCACAGGCGGGGCATCAAGATGGGCTGAGGGCCACCTCGGCGCGAGTACCCGCCCTGCACTCGGTCGGATCAGGCCTGCGATGGCCCGAAGCACGGGGGTCAGGCCTTTGATCCTGCGCAACCGGCAATTGCAAGCAAGCATGTTGATGCAGCCCGCCGCGCGGCAGATGCGGGCTACCACGCCACTGACCCCTATCAGCAGCGGGCGGGCATGGTTGCCCAACGTCATCATCGAGCAGCCCGCACAGGATCTGGTGTTGGACGGCGTGCGATTCGTCTTCCACAACGTGGCGGGCGCCGAAGCACCCGCCGAACTGACCTTTTCCATCCCCGAGCGCAGTGTGTATGGCGGCGCCGAGATCTGGCACAGACCATGCACAACCTGTTGCCGGTGCGGGGCGCCAAGGTGCGCGACGCACTGCGCTGGGCCGCCTACCTGCAACAGGCGCTGGACCAGCTGGGCGATGCCGACATTTACGTGGGCCAGCACAACTGGCCGATCTGGGGCCAGGCGCGCATCGTCGAATTCATCACCACCCACCACGACGTCTACAAGTACACGCACGACCAGACCGTGCGCCTGCTGAACGCCGGCCGTACACCGCGTGAGATTGCCAACACGATCAAACTGCCCAAGTCACTGGAGATGCACTTTGGCGCACGTGGCTATTACGGTGATCTGCGCCACAACGTCAAGGCGGTCTACCAGCAGTACCTGGGCGCCTACGATGGCAACCCGGCAAACCTGAACCCGCTGCCGCCGCAGCAATCCGCCAAGCGCTATGTCGATCTGGCCGAAGGTGCGGCGTGGCCGCCGAGGGCAAGACCTGGAAGATCAACCTGGTGCTGAGCGACACCCGGGAGTTTTTTGTGCTGTGGATCGAGAACGCAGTGCTGCACCACCGCCAAGACCCGCCAGCAGCCGACGCTAACCCAAGTTTGTCATTCGGCACTACGGCCCTCAATGGAATCAACGAGTTAGAGACGTAATTTCGCGCGTATGGCACTACTTTTGTGTAGCCCTGCGCGTTGCCAGGACAGCCGCTGAGATTGCGCTAGACCAGCACGCGGTGCGTGCCGCCAGGGTTGGGCGACAGGGTCAGCATCGCGTTGATCTTTAGCTGGCGCGGCTCGGGCCGAGTGGCCTTGCGCACATGCACCGCCCGGCCATCGCGGCGCTGCATGGTGGCGGTCACGCGTTGCTGCGTGGCCAACGTTTCGCGCAGCGTCTCCCAGCTGTCGTCGTTGCCTTGGGCCTTGAGTTGCAGGCGCAGCGTGTGCACGAAGTGGTAGGCCAGCACGCTGATGAACAGGTGCCCCTCGA